>DATAHG010000808.1:0-3155 GCA_036263295.1 Thermoanaerobaculia bacterium
CCTCTCCTTCAACATCGAGTATTTCAACATCGGCGCCCAGTACAGCTCGATCCTGGCGGCCCGCCGCGAGGTCGACGTGCTGCTGACCGAGGGGCATGACGGCGCCTTCGTCTTCCCCGGCCCGGACAACTCCGCCTTCGGAGTCTTCGCCGGCAACCCCACCCGCATCGGCTACGGCGGCTGGGAAGGCCCGGCGCAGCAGGTGGCGACGATCAGCGTCGACAACGAGTTCACCGACTTCGAGGAGCCGATGGCCGAGACCGTGATCGGCTGGAAGGGGCTCACCGTGGCTCCCAACTGGACGATCGGCGACCTCGACCTGTCGGGCGAATACTCCCGCATCGACTACAACACCAACTGGCAGGCCTGGGGTGACCCCAGCCGCGGCATCACCGATTCGATCTATCCGAACTTCGAGTCCGACGCCGGCGTCAACTCCTTCCGCAACGCCTACGCGCCGTTCCAGGACAAGGACACCGACATCATCGTCCTGCGCGGCAAGTACGTGCTCGACGTGGCCAAGGGCGTCGATCTGTTCGGCAAGATCAAATTCATCGACGAGCAGGACAAGCGCCTGAACGACGAAGGCTTCCTGCCCTACCTGCCGGGTGACTGCCCGGGCGGCGGCCAGGCCTGCGCCAACCGCGCCCGCGCCTACGGCGTGCGCACCGAGAACGGCCAGCAGGTGCCCAACTCCACGTCCGAGATCTATGGCAACCCGCCGGTCATCACGGTCAACGGCATCACCGGCTACCAGTGGAAGCCGTTCGACAGCATCTCCGACGACGACGAGGACATGAGCTACCGCATGGTCCAGCTCGGCGCCGGCTATCAGCTCACCGACAACGTCTACAGCTCGCTTACCTTCGAGCGCTATGACGTGGACATGCAGGACGGCAACACCGCCTTCCAGGCCTACCAGCTCCACAGCATGGCCTCGGGCGACCACACCAAGAACAAGATCATGCTGTACGCCCGCTACGTCATCGGCGGCGCCGAGTTCGGCTTCAACTACGAGTACAACTTCGGCACCTTCGACCCCGACTTCGGCGGCGGCTTCGTGGTGCAGCGCGCCAGCGAGGAGACCGCCCGCAACTTCGGCGTGCCGGTCGGCTCGCCCGGCTTCACCGGCCGCTTCGGCGGCTGGAACAGCCTGCTGGAGCGCGACTTCAAACAGCAGCGCCTGAAGACGTTCATGAAGGTCCGCTTCTAAAGAGCGGCCTTTCCGTGGTACGAAAGGCCCGGCGGCGCGATCTCGGATCGGGGCCGCCGGGCCTTTTTTCACAACCGTTTCTTGCTGGAGACGTCATGCACAGCCGCCGCCTCTTTCCCTGGTGTACCGCCGCCCTGCTCGCCGGCGCCCTCCTGCTCCCGGCGCCGTCGTTCGCCGCGGACATCTTCAAGCTGACCGATCCCCGCGGCGACGACCACGGCGACGGCCAGCTCCAATATCCCTTGAGCAGCGAATTTGCCCTGGGGGACCTCGACCTCCTCTCCCTCACCGCCGAGGCCCAGAAGGACGGGACGCTCTTCGAGGCGACCTTCGCCCGCCCGGTCCGCGTTCCGGAGCGCGTGGCCATCGACGACCTGGGGACCCAGCTCAACACCATCGCCCGTTTCGGCTTTTACACGCTGAACCTGGAGATCTATATCGACCAGGACCGCCGCCCCGGCTCGGGGGCCATTCACACCCTGCCCGGCCGCCACGCCGAGATCGATCCGGCGAGCGCCTGGGAGAAGGCGATCCTCCTCACCCCCCGGCCCAATGAGGCGCGGGGCGAGCTCAAGCGCATGTTGATGCGGGAGCTCAACGAGCAGGCCAAGAAGGACGACAGCGACCTCGAGGTCTCGGAGATCGACGCCTTGAAGGCGCAGGTCCCGGGAGACGTCGAGGAGCGCATCTTCTTCCCCACCCAGGTGCGGGTGCGCGGCAACAAGATCAGTTTCTTCGTGCCGACCTCGTTCCTGGGGGATGTCGCGAAGAGCAACTGGAGCTATGTGGTCGCGGTGTCCGGCGCCAACGTGCTGCAGAGCTTCGGCCTCGGCCGGGCGCTGACCGGGGCGGAGAGGGAGGAGTCGCTGATGATCCTGCCGATCTCCCCCGGCCGCTGGCAGGATCGCTTCGGAGGGGGCCGCGAGAGCGCCCCGAACCAGCCGCCGCTGGTCGATATTCTCGTGCCCGAGGGACGCAAGCAGGAATCGGTGCTGTCGAGCTTCGATCGGAAGAAGCCGGTGGTGCTGCCCGGGGTGGTGCCGGCGGAGGCGGGGAAGAAGTAGTAAGGGACGGCGCCCCGGATTCACCCGACTTCAACGAACCGGAAGAAAACAGGCCGAACGGCTCACCCGGTCGCGGTACTTGAAACGAAGTACCGAGAACTTGGGAAAAACAAGCTCACCCGCTCGCCGGGTCGGCTTCCCTTCCCGCAAGGTCTCGAGACTTTGAAAAATATAAGCCGACCGGCTCGTCGGGTCTGCGTACTTGAAACGAAGTACCGAGAACTTGGGAAAAACAAGCCCACCCGCTCGCCGGGTCGGCTTCCCTCCCCGCAAGGTCTCGAGACTTTGAAAAATATAAGCCGACCGGCTCACCGGGTCTGCGTACTTGAAACGAAGTACCGAGGCTTCGCCCCCGCCCGGCTGTTTAATTCTTCTTCACACGCCAGATCCCCGTCGCCCCGGCCGCCAAGCTCACCGTCCATCCCTGAGCGGTCCGCCGGGTGGTCGCCGGGCCGGCGACGAGGATCGCATCGAGATCCCCCGCCCCGAATTCGTAGGGTCCTACCTCGCCCTCCTCGCTCCCCAGGTTGTGGACTACCAGCACCCGCTCCCCCGCGGTCTCTCTTAGAAAGGTCAGGACCGCCGTATCCCGGTCGGAGGGACTGAGGAGCTTGAGCGTCCCCTTCTGTAGGGCCTCGGAGCTTTTCCTCGCCCGGATCAGCCGGCGGTACCACGAGAGCAGCGAATCCGAATCGCGGGTCTGGGCGGCGACGTTGGCGGTTTCCTGGCCCGGGGCAAACCCGTACCAGGGGCGGCCGGTGGTGAAGCCGCCTCCGGCGGTGGCGTCCCAGGGCATGGGGGTGCGCTTGTGCTCGTCGCCGCTGCCGGGGCCGTTCTGGAGACCGATCTCCTCGCCGTAGTAGAGGAACGGCGCGCCG
>DATAHG010000809.1:0-2453 GCA_036263295.1 Thermoanaerobaculia bacterium
GATCCGCTGTACTCGGGGGACCCGCGGGCTCTGCAGCTCCGCGTCCATCTCGAGCGCGAAATGAAGAAGACGGCCGGCGGATAGAAATAGAAAGCGGATGAAGAGCGCATGATCAGCAAGGAGATGACCTTCGGACGCCAGAAGCGGCTGCTGGTGGGCTGGATGGCCCTGCTGGCGCCGCTGCCGTTGCCGTTCAACGACGTGGTGAGCTGGCCGGTGGTGGCGGCCTACTCGCTCGGCATCGCGCTCTTCCTGCGGCGCGCCAGCCTCGATCCGCCGCGCTGGCTGCCGGCCTGGGCGATGAACGTCCTGGGATTGATCTATCTGCCGATCTTCTTTCTCGACTTCGGCGTGCTGAACCGCGGGCGCGTGGTGCAGCCGGTGGTCCACCTGATCCTGTTCGCCCTGCTGGTCAAGCTGTTCGCCATGGTGCGCGAGCGCGACAAGTGGCAGTCGGCGGTCGGCATCTTCTTTCTGTTCCTGGCCGCGATGGGCACCAGCGTCCACCCGTCGATCGTGCTCTATCTGATCACTTTTCTGGTGCTGACGCTGACGCTCCTCACGCGCTTCGCCTTCCTCCACGTGCTGGCCGGTTTCGGCCGCGAGGACCCGGCGCTCGCGCGGCTGCCGCTGCGCAGCTTCCTGACTTTTTCGACCGCCTTTACGATCCTCATCGCGATCCCGCTGTTCGCGGTGCTGCCGCGCGTGCGCGCGCCGTTCATCGTGGGGCGCGGCCCGGCCGGCGGGGCGCAGCTCGAAGCCGCCGGCTTCAGCGATCAGGTGACGCTCGATTCGATCGGCATGATCCGCGGCAGCCGCGAGGTCGCCATGCGCCTGGTGGACGAGACCGGCGGCATCGATTTCTTCAACCGCGAGATGCGCTTCAAAGCGGCGACCTACAACGTCTACGAAGGCGGGAGCTGGCGCCGCGCGCCGATGCGTTCGATCCTGCTGCCGGGCTCCCGCATGCGCTTCGATCTGACCAAGGGGCAGCCGGCCGAGGGGCGGGTCACGCCGAAGCGCTGGGTGCAGATCTGGCTGCGGCCGCTCCACAGCTCGAGCCTGCCGCTGCCGGTCGAGACCGTGTTGGTCGAGCCGCGCACCTCGAGCCTGGTGATCGATCACGGCGGCGCCGTGTCGCTCCGCAACACCCCGCTCGAGACCCTGGAGTACCGCGCCGGCCTCGCCGAGCGGGCGGTGCTCACCGGCTCGGTGCCGAGCCTGACGCCGGACGATCCGACCCTCGACCTCACCGGCGTGACGCCGCGGGTGGCCGAGCTGGCCGGCCAGGTGATGGGACAGGGGACGGCCCGCGCCCGGGCCAGCCGGCTGGAAACCCACCTGATGCAGAAGTACACCTACACGCTGGACTTCGTGGGGCGCTCGGCCGACAACCCGATCGAGGACTTCCTGTTCAAGTACCACAGCGGCCAGTGCGAATACTTCGCCTCGTCGATGGTGCTGATGCTGCGCTCCCAGGGGGTGCCGGCGCGCCTGGTGACCGGCTTCCTCGGCGGCGAGCTCAACCCCTTCGAGGGGTACTACATCGTGCGCGACAGCAACGCCCACGCCTGGGTCGAGGCCTACCTCCCCGGCGAGGGGTGGACGAGCTTCGACCCGACGCCGCCGGCCGGCCGGCCCGCCTCGGAAGACGAGGGGGCGTGGCTCCTGGCGCGCCAGGCCTGGGATTTCGTGCTCTTCCGCTGGGACCGCTACATCCTGACCTTCAGCCTCTACGACCAGCTCCGCATTTTCGGCAGCCTGCGCGATGTCTGGCAGAACTTCTGGAAGACTTTCCAGGGCAAGGACGCCACCGCGAGCCTGCCGATGCCGTCGCCGAGCCTGCCGGCCGGCTTGGCGACGCCGGAGCCCGAGACGAAGCGCGGCCTTCCCGACGTGCCGTTGCCGGTCGCGATCGGGGCGACGCTGCTCGCGGCGATGGCCTATGCTCTGTTCCTGAAGCTGCGGCCGCCGCTCACCGCCACGGCCGCCTACCGGCGACTGCGCCAGCGTCTGGCGCGGGCCGGGGTGCCGGTCTCGGAGTCCCTGCCGCCGCTCGAATTGCAGGGGCTCGCCGCCGAACGTTATCCGGCCGCGGCCGCGCCCGCGGCGCGGGTCATCCACTTCTATCTGCGCGAGAGCTTTGGAGGAGAAGAGCTGGAAGACGAGGACCGCGAAGCCCTCAAGGCCTCCCTGGAGGAGGCCGAAAAGGGGGTCAAGCGCCGGTCCGATCCCACCCGGAAGGCAAGCTGAAAGGAAACCACACCATGGTCAGAACGACGAAGACCCGGCTTTTCGCCGGCCTTTTGAGCCTCACCCTCGGAATCACCGCCGTCCCCGCCGCCTTCGCCTGCTCCTGCGCACCGCCGCCCCCGCCGGGTGAGGCGCGCGACCAGGCCGACGCCGTCATCGCCGGCACCGTCCTGGAGATCACCACCGAGACCCAGCCGGGA
>DATAHG010000810.1:0-4029 GCA_036263295.1 Thermoanaerobaculia bacterium
CCATGAGGCCGAGGATATGCCACTTTGGCGGCGGCCGGCCGAGATCTACGCCCGCCTGACTCCGCAGGATTTAGAAAAGAAATGCATCACTCCAACCGGAGCTCCGCTGACGGTCTGGAAGTGGCTCCGCGCGATGGTCGAGCACGAGGTCCACCACCGGGGCCAGATTTATCTTTATCTGGCGATGCTCGAAGTGCCGACGCCGCCCCAGTAGGCCTGACCTCCGAGGAGGTTCAGGCCCGTAGTACTACATCGGAATAGCGGTCTCGACTAACCCTGCAGCCGCCGGGCGAGCTGGGCCGCCCGCTGGCGGTTCACCTCGTCGGAGGAGGGCTCCTGGACCTCGCGCTGGATGGCGCTCTCCACGCTGCGCTGGCGGTCCGCCTCGGACAGGCCGGGCTGGTGGATCGCCTCCCAGGTCCGGCTCACCACGATGGTCTCCAGGTTCTCCAGGCGTTGCGCCAGATCCTGGTTCTTCCGCCTCAGGTCGTCCACCGTCTGCTCCAGCTCGCGGCTCGATTGTCCGAGGGCTCTCTGGCTGACGCGGATCCGCAGGATGTCCCGCAGCGTCTTCATCGTGATCGCGGCCACGGGGATCAGGACCCATACCCAGCTGTAGTCCATGTCGGCTCGGCTCCTCAAGGGCGCAGGGGGGAAGGGATCGCGCCAGGGGTATTGTACGGCGGCGGGCGCCTTGAGTTGCGGTCCCGGCGGCCCCGGGACTGCGGATACGGTATCCTCGGCGGGCCATGGATGATGCAAGGACCTCCCGCCAGGCCGCCGAGCAGATCGTCCGCGAGACCCGCGAGTGGCTCGAAAAGGCCGTGATCGGCCTCAACCTCTGCCCGTTCGCCCGGGCCGTGTACCTGCGCGACCAGGTCCGCTTCGTGGTCAGCCCGGCGGAGACCCCGGCCGATCTCCTTCTCGATCTGGTGGACGAGCTGAGTTTTCTGGACGAGGCCGAGCCCGAGGAGGTGGACACCACTCTGATCATCCATCCCCACGTGCTCGACGATTTCCTGGAATATAACGACTTCCTCGGCGAGGCCGAGCAGACCGTCGCGGATCTGGATCTCGAAGGGGTGATCCAGGTCGCGAGCTTCCATCCCCGCTATCAGTTCGCCGGCACCGAGCCGGACGACTTCGAAAACTATACCAATCGCTCCCCCTACCCTATCCTCCACCTCCTGCGCGAGGCGAGCGTCACCCGCGCGGTGGAGTCGATCCCCGATCCCGCCCAGATCTACGAGGCCAATATCGAGACGCTGCGGCGCCTCGGGCCCGAGGGGTGGCATCGGCTGTTTCCCAGGCGCAAGGAGGAGCGGGAGAACTGAGCTCGGGGCTTCGGGGACGCCGGTTGGCCCCGATCCTGCTTTCCCCGCCAGCGATGCGAGACGATCTTTCTGAAACTATCGCCTCCCATGTCCTCGAAGAGCGCCTGGCGGAGCGCGAGCGGCTGGCGGCCCTCATCTCGGGAGTCAGCACGGCCCTGGTCCGGGCCCAGGCCCTCCCGGCCGCGCTCTCCCGCTGCTGCGCCGCCATCGTCACCCATTTCGGCGCGGCTTCCGCCCGGATCTGGACCTTGGGCCCGGGGTCAAACCTGCTCGAGCTCCAGGCCAGCGCGGGGGTTCCGGCCGTGGACGACAGGGAGAGCCGGATTCCGCTCGGCGAAGGAGAGATCGGGCGGATCGCCCAGAGACGCCAGCCGCACATCCTGAACGAACCGCTCGGCGATCCCCTCCGGCTCCCCTTCGCGGGATTTCCGCTCGTCGCCGAAGACCGGCTGGTGGGAGTCCTCGCCCTCTCTTCCCCCCGCACCCTCCGGAACGCGGCGCTGCAAGCGCTGGCCGTGATCGCGGACGGTATCGCCCTCCGGATCGAACGGGAGCAGGTCCAGGCCCGCCTGCAGGAGCAGACCGAGGTGGTCGAAACCATCAACCGGATCGGCCAGTTGCTGTCCGCCGAGCTCGACCTGCAAAAGCTCGTGCAGGCGGTGACCGACGCGGCGACCGAGTTGACCGGGGCGGATTTCGGATCGTTCTTTTACAACGTCCACAACGACCAGGGCGACTCCTACATGCTGTACACGCTGTCCGGAGTCCCCGGCGAGATGTTCGCGCATTTTCCAATGCCGCGCTCGACCGAGCTGTTCGGACCGACTTTCCGCGGCGAGGCGACGATCCGCATCGACGATGTCAAAAAGGATTCGCGCTACGGCAAGAGCTCGCCTTATTACGGCATGCCCCCCGGTCATCTGCCGGTCACCAGCTATCTGGCCGTCGCCGTGACCTCCCGTTCCGGCGAGGTGATCGGCGGCCTTTTCTTCGGGCATTCGAAGCCGGGGGTTTTCAACGACCGCCATGAACGGATCGTCGAAGGGCTCGCCGCCCAGACCGCGACCGCCATGGACAACGCCCGCCTCTACCAGGCCTCCCAGCGCGCCATCCAGCAGCGGGACATGCTCCTGACGAGCGAGCAGGCGGCGCGCCAGCAGGCGGAGGTGGCGAGCCAGGCGAAAGACGAATTCCTGAGCCTCCTCTCGCATGAGCTGCGCACACCGCTCAACGCCATCCTGGGCTGGACGCGGCTGCTGAGCGCCGGCAATCTCGAACCGAGCGTGTTCACGCGGGCCATCGAAACAATCGATCGCAACGCAAAGCTGCAGGCGCGCCTCATCGAGGACATGCTGGATGTATCACGGATCATTTCCGGCAAGCTCCGCCTGGACGCCCAGCCGGTCGATCTCACGGCCGTGATCCATGCCGCCGTGGACACTTTGCGTTCCGCGGCCGACGCGAAGGGCATCCGCATCGGCGTGGTCCTGGATTACGGGGCCGGGCTGGTGCTGGGAGACCCCGTGCGCCTGCAGCAGGTAATCTGGAACCTGCTCTCCAACGCGATCAAATTCACGCCGAAGCAAGGGCGCATTCAGATCCAGCTCGAGCGGATCAATTCTCACGTCGAGGTCACGGTGAGCGATACCGGCCCGGGGATCGACGAGGCCTTCCTCCCGTATGTCTTCGACCGCTTCCGGCAGGCGGACAGCAGCGCCGTCAAGAAACACGGCGGACTGGGCCTCGGGCTCGCGATCGTGCGCCAGCTCGTCGAGCTCCACGGCGGCACGGTCGAGGCGGGCAACGGCGACGGCGCCGAGGGGGCGGTCTTCGTCGTCAAGCTGCCGATCATGATTCTCCGCAAGGCTCCCGAGTCCCCCAGCGAAGAGCCGGTGCGCGTACACCCGACCCTGAGCGGCTCCGTGTCCTTCGATTGCCCGCCCTCGCTCGCAGGGGTCCGCGTGCTGGCGGTCGATGACGACGCCGACGCGCGCTATCTGCTCACCAATGTTCTCGAAAAGTGCGGGGCGAAGGTGCGGACCTGCTCCTCCGTCCGCGAAGCCCTGGCCGCGCTGGAAGAGGAGATGCCGGATATCCTGATCTCCGACATCGGCATGCCCGAGGAGAGCGGCTACGATCTGATCAAGGAATTCCGGGCTCGAGAAGCCGAACGCGGCCAGCGGGTTCCCGCCGTGGCGCTCACCGCCTACGCGCGAGTGGAAGACCGCCTCCAGGCCCTGATGGCCGGCTACAACATGCACGTTCCAAAGCCGGTGGAGCCGACCGAGCTGGTCGTGGTGATCGCCAGCCTGGTGCCGAGCAAGCCGAGCTGAGCCGCGCGCTCCGCCGTCCTGTAGTTACCCGGAGTCAGAAAAAAGAACCTCGATGTCCCGCATTCCGTCCGGCCCACACCCGTAGGCTTTAGAAGTCGAACGGATTCTTGGACGGAGGGAGAGAGATGTCTATTTATCGAAGGAGCTTGTGTATTTCGCTGGGCGCCCTGCTGGCCCTCAGCGCGCTGGCGGCGGCTTCGGATCTCAGGAGCTTGACGGGTGAGGTGGTCATTCAAAGCGTTGAGACCGAACGGATTGTGATCGCCGTGGACAGCACGAACGAGGGGCAGGCGGCGGATGGGATCGCCGACTCGGTCTTTTATTTCGTCCCGGATACGCCGCTGACCGAGCCGATCTCGGTC
>DATAHG010000811.1:0-2088 GCA_036263295.1 Thermoanaerobaculia bacterium
GTACACGGCTTCCCTACCTTTCATGACAAAAAATCAGATGGTGACCTTCGTCCCGTCGAACTTGGTGAACGTGAACCCGTCGAAGTGCTCGTTGTAGCAAGCCTTCTGGTCGCGCAGGATGCTGATCGCGATCTTCTCGCCGAGCAGCATCGACTGGGTCGCGTCCGAACGCCAGTGCACGCCGCCGATGTTGCGGCCATGGGCGATGTTCATCGCGAGCTTGTTGAGCTCGCCGCCGACGGTCAGCGGTCCCGGGCCGTTGTAGCGCACCAGCGCCAGGCCGTCCGGGGTCGGCATCACCGGCTCATAGATCGGGAAGGTCTCGTCATAGTAGGCCTTGAGGATCGTCACGCAGGCGCCGGCCACGGTGGCGTGTCCGGCCGTGTAGGAGGGGTGCGTCGGGCAGCCCTCGGGGAACGCCTGCGGCAGGAGGTAGGTGCCATTCTTGCTGTGCACCTTCTGCACGACGGCCGAGTTGAGCACGTCGTCGTGGAGCACGCCCGGATAGCGGTTGTGCACGATCTGATTGTGCACCCGGCCGGCGTAGCTCTCGGGCCGCAGCCGGCGGTGGACCTGCCACTTCTGGTACCAGGTCGCCTTGAGCGCGCGGGTCGAGACCTCGCAGAGCAGGGTCTTGATGTGCGGGCCGCCGAAAGTGGAGAAACCGGCCTGGTTGCGCGAGCGCAGATAGGGGTTGCCGGGATTGACCGGACAGTTGATGCCGCCGTGGGTCGGCTCGTTGAGGTCATCCACGCCATGGCCGAGGATCAGGCAGGCGTTGAAATAGGCCTGGAACAGCACGTCGTTGTGCGCCCACTCCGCCAGGTCACGGCCGTTGCGGATATAGCGGCGCACCGGGTCGTAATCGGTGAAGGCCTCGGCGAAGCCGTTCTGGGCGTTGAGCCAGTCGGAGTAGCTGGTGAGGTGGTCGCTGTCGGCCGGGTAGGTGCGCATCCTGCGCTCCACGTACTCGGCGCCGTACTGCGTCGGCATCCACATGAACTGCGAGAGGTAGGGGCCCTTCGCGATCCCCGGCCAGGCGTCGCGGAACAGCGTCTGCGCGGTCACCTTGCCGCCCCGCTTCGGGCCGCGGAAGTCGCTCAGCTTGTTGATGTCGGCGAGCGCCTCCTCGACCAGCGGATGGGTGTCGTAGTCGAGAAAGTTGACGTCGCGCAGCACGGCCATCCAGTAGAGCTCGACCGCCTCGCCGGCCGCCTGGGCGCTGCTCAGGGCCGGGGCCGGCGGCACCGCGAAATGCTGGGCGTCGGCGCCCTGCGTGTCGAAGGCAAGGCCCGATTGCGGGCTGGTGAGACGGCGGCCGCCGTTGGTCGGGATCAGCTCGAAGTCGTCGGCGTTCCCCGTCCGGGCGGCATTCATGAGCGTCTGGTAGGCGCCGGGGTCCACCTCGCCGAACGAGTTGTGCGGCAGGCTCTTGGAGTAGTTGCCGATATAAGTCGGGTGCCGCGCCTCGTCGCCGTTGACGTCCTGCCGCTCGATCGGCAGGTTGCGGTGGTAGAGCGCGGCGTTGTAGCGCGACTGGAACGCCTTCTCGCGGCGGATCTCGGCGGGGGTCGCCCCGCGCGCCGCCATGTCGGTGACGCTCTCCATCTCCAGGCCTTCGGCCCGGGCCGGCTCGGCGGCGACCAGCGGCTTCAACGCGACGGTGCCGCTCGCCACCGCGGCGGCGGCCACGCTGCCCACCCCACCCAAAAATCTGCGCCGGCTGAGATTCGGTGAATCCACCGAAGCTTCGGGCTTCATCCCTTGGTCATGACCACGGCTCTCACTCATACGAGCTTCCTCCTATCAAGAGCGGACACGAAAGGATCAGACTTTCGTTAGACTTGAAAACACCTGTACCGACAGCAGCTTTACCCGCACAGAGAAGTCCATTCTCCAAGCGGTAGCCTTTCCACGAATACGCTGGTCCAACCAATAGTGCAGCGTCCCCCCTCAAAGAGGGACAATCTGTTTTTGCGGACTTCTCGCTCCTGCTTTCTCTCGTCCGCCAATCCAAGAAAAGAGTTAACTGCGCGCTGTCGCATGTGGTAATCTAGCTCCACGCAGACAACTTGCATCCGAGCGGGG
>DATAHG010000812.1:0-2189 GCA_036263295.1 Thermoanaerobaculia bacterium
GAGTTCCACTACTACCACCACGGCCCGGAGCGGCAGGGGTACGCCTTCGACGAGCTGGTGGTGGAGGCGGCGGCCGAGGCAGGGATCCGCATGGTTCTGATCCAGTCCTACTACCGCACCGGCGGGATCGGACAGCCTCTGGAAGGGGGACAGCGCCGCTTCGAGACCCTCACTCCGTCGTCCTTCTGGGAGCAGGTGGACCGCATCATCCCCCGGCTCGACCCGCGCACCCAGGAGCTGGGGATCTCGGTCCACAGCCTGCGCGCCGCCTCCCCCGAGGAGCTGGCCGCGGTCTACGACGAGGCGCGCCGCCGGGACCGGGTCTTCCACATCCACGTCGAGGAGCAGCGGCGGGAGATCGAGGACGCCCTGGCCTTCTACGGCAAGCGCCCGATGGCGATCCTCCTGGAGACCCTGGGTACGGCGACCGATATCACGGCCGTCCACTGCACCCACACCACCCCCGAGGACATGGAGCGCTTCCTGGCCGCCGGGGGGAGGGTCTGTCTCTGTCCCCTGACCGAAGGGAACCTGGGAGACGGCATCAACACGCTCCTCCGCCAGCCCGAGTCCGCCGGCCGGATCTGCCTCGGCAGCGACTCGAACGCCCGCATCTCTCACATCGAGGAGATGCGCTGGATGGAGTACGCCCAGCGTCTAGCGACCGAGAGCCGCGGCCTCCTCCGCGACCCCGCCGGAAGGGTCGCCAAGACCCTCCTCGACGCCGCGACGGTCGGAGGTGCCGAGGCCCTGGGCATCGATGCTGGCCGCATCAAGGCCGGCCGCTGGGCCGACTTTGCCGCGATCGACCTGAATGCCCCCGCCCTGGCCGGCTGGGAGCCCGAGACGCTGCTGGAGAGCGTGATCTTCGGAGCCACGGAGGAGGTCGTCACCGCCACCTG
Source organism: Thermoanaerobaculia bacterium (assembly GCA_036263295.1). Taxonomy (GTDB): domain Bacteria; phylum Acidobacteriota; class Thermoanaerobaculia; order Multivoradales; family UBA5704; genus DATAHG01. Next base: position 903 of record DATAHG010000812.1, read on the forward strand.
TGTGGGGGGCGGGTGGCGGGAGCACCGGGCGGGGGCTGATCAGCGCTGATAGGCGGAGTCGTGGTCCGGGTCATACCGTACTGTAGAAGCTGTCTTCTTCGATCTGGCGCCGGATGAACAGCGACTCAGCAGCCATTCGCCAAACCCTTAGCTCGTACTCATTCGCCGCCGTCGAATCCGGCGCCGCGATCCGATGGCCGTCGATGGCGCGGGCCTGGAAGAGTGAATCCACACGCTGTAGGGGAACCAGATCGATTCTCAAAGGCGTGAAGAGGTCTTCCAACTGGACCTGAAGCCGGGCAAGCGCCTCCCAACCGAAATCCTGCGCCTGAAACACGACCCCGATATCGAGGTCCGACCCCGCGCCCGAGACCTCATCGCCCGCCAGGGCCCGGAGTCCGTCGTCCCGGCGCGAGCCGAACAGATAGACCGCCAGGAGGCCGGAATCGCGGCTGATGCGGTCCAGCTCCTCTTGGCTCGCCATAAACTCAGTATAGTCGCTCGCCGCTCCAGAGGTAGAATCCGCCCATGTGCGGACGCTATACCCTCACCTCCTCCGGCGAGGACGTCGCCGATCTCTTCGCCCTGCTCGAAGTCCCCTCGATTCCACCGCGCTACAACATGGCTCCGACCCAGGAGGCCGCCGTGGTGCGGGTCGCCGAGCCGGGGGCGCCGCGGACTCTCTCGTTCCTGCGCTGGGGACTGGTGCCCTACTGGGCCAAGGAGGCCGCGATCGGCAACCGGATGATCAACGCCCGGGCCGAAAGCGTGACCGAAAAGCCCTCGTTCAAATCGAGCTTCCGCCGGAAGCGCTGCCTGGTCCCCACCAGCGGATTCTACGAATGGAAAAAGGAAGGCAAGAGCAAGCAGCCTTACCTGATCCGCCGCAAGGACCACCGCCCCTTCGCCTTCGCCGGCCTCTGGGACCGCTGGAACGATCCCGCGAGCGGTCCACTCGAAACCTTTACAATCCTCACCACGGATGCCAACGAGAGGGTTCGGGAGCTGCACGACCGGATGCCGGTGATCCTGGCCCGAGAAGATTTCGACCTCTGGCTCGATCCAAAGGTGGGGGACCCCGCCCGGCTTCAACCGTTGCTGGCCCCCCTGGCGGGAGACGAGCTGGAGCTGGTCCGGGTCAGCCGGAACGTCAACAGCCCGGCCAACGACACGCCCGATTGCATTGAGCCGCTGGTGGATGATTGATCAGAGAAAATAGGCCGCGATAAACAGGCCGAGCATCAGGAAGGTGAGGGCCAGCTTGGCCGCGCTCCCGAGCACGAGCCC
>DATAHG010000813.1:0-1941 GCA_036263295.1 Thermoanaerobaculia bacterium
CGGGCGTTGCGCGGATCGACCGCGACGGACAGCGGATTGCCGAGGATCCAGCGCTCGGGAGCGCGCCAGGTCTCGCCGCCGTTGCGCGAGATGTAGACGCCGTAAGGTGTGGCCGCGTAGACCACCGCCGGGTTGGACGGGGCGACCGCGAGGTCGTTGACCCCGTTGCCCTGGAGCCCCCGGCCCGACCAACTCCAGGTCAGCCCGCCATTGGTGCTCTTGTAGACGCCCCCCCGGGTGGCGGCGAAGACCACCTGGCCGTTGCGCGGGCTGACCTCCAAAGTCTCGATCCGGCCGCCGTCCGGCCCGATGGGAGTCCAGATGTTGACGCCGGCCCGCGCCGGCGGGGTGGTCAGGCAGGCGGCCAGGAGGAGAAGACTGGAGACGACGGTCCGGCGCATGGTGGCCTCCTTGCAAGCCTGGGGGTTCAGAATCCGAGAGAGCCGGCCCGTTCCTGCTCGGTCTCCTCGGCGATCATCAGCGCGACCATGCGGTCGCCGTCCACGCTGAAGCCGCCGACCTGCATGGGGATGTGATTCTCCAAAAACTCTTCCATCGGCAGCAGCTCCGCTCCGACCTGCACGGTGAGCGAGCCATCCAGGTCCCTGAGGACCGTCACCACTTTCCTCTTTCGCACGCGAGTGACCTCCGGGTCTACGGTAACGAGCTTCATTTCTACCAGGCTTCGCCAGGTCCGACCGGCGGGTTCTCCGGGTGCTCCTCGTTGTCGATCAAACGCAGGAGCTGGGCCGGGCTCTCGGTGGTCTCGAGGGTCCGGCCGGAGGAGAGGACGACCTCGCTCCCCTCTTCAGGGGAGCCGGGGACGCGCTCGAGGATGGCCGCGATGTGCTGGGTCTGGAGGTTGAGGTTGCGCTGGTCCCGGGATGTTGCGATGATCCATGCCATACCGGCATATTATCACGCGCTGACGGGCTCTAGGGATTGCGGGCGGGGTACTTGCGGCAGATCTCTTCCAGCTCGCGGATCCGCCCCGGCAGGATCGACGGGTCCAGCTCCTCGCGGAAGAGGTGCTCCTGGCTGCCGGGATCGGGGGAGATCTCGACCTGGAGGGCGAGGTGCCCGAGGGAGTCGGCGGTCAGCTCGACCCGCAGGTTGGGCTCCAGGGGCTCCAGGATGGCGGTGCCCTCCATCTCGTCCTGCACCTGCCGCAGCTCGCCGAGCCACTTCTCCAGCTCGAAGGTGAGCAGGTGCCCGCCGGAGACCAGCACCCGCGACCCCTTCGAAGCGTAGAAGGCGGCGATCCGCAGCCAGTTCGCGTCGTGGACGTTGTCGGCCTGCGGGGCCTCGTCATTCTCGAACCCCTGCACCCAGAGGAACAGGCGGCCGAGTCGAAAGTCGGGTTTGCCGAAGGCGGCTTCGGGGTTCTCCACGGGGCGGAGTATAGCGGGCCGTGCCCGCAACCGCGCCGTCCGGGCGTGATAAATCACGCCCCTACAACTGCTTCGTACGGTTGTGCAAGGTCGTAGGGGCGCGATTTATCGCGCCCCAGCGGTGTGCTGAGCGCAAACTCACAAATTCGTTACGAACACCCCCGCCCCATTCCGCAGCGAGCCGGCCATCTCCTTCATGCGCTCATGGTGGGTAAAGAGGATCACCTGGGTCTTCTTCGCCAAGTCGGAGAGAACCTTCAAGGTCGCAAGGCTCCGCCGGTCGTCGAAATTGATCAGGATGTCGTCCACCACGAAAGGCAGCGGCTCGGAGTGGGCGAGGTACTTCTCCAGGGTGGCGAGGCGGAGGGCCAGATAGAGCTGGTCGCGGGTGCCCTCGCTCATGGCTTCCACGCGGACCTTCTGGCCGCCGGGGCGGACTCCGACGAGGACCGGCTCGTCGGTCCCGTCGAAGTCGGTCTGGAGGCCGGCGAAGCTCTCCAGGGTGAGGGCCTGGAACAGCTCGCCGCCGCGGCGCAGGAGCGGGGCCTGG
>DATAHG010000814.1:0-4084 GCA_036263295.1 Thermoanaerobaculia bacterium
CTGGACAGCGGGGCGACCTGGACGCTCGTCGAGGCCCCGGAGATCGGCAGCTCGCTCGTCCTCAGCCTGGCGGTCGACGACACCGGCACGCTCTACGCGGCGACACGCGGGGGCGGCATCTATAAACTGGAGCAGCCATGAAACGCTTTCTTGCCCTGCTCGTCTTCAGCCTGACCCTGCTCCAGTCCGTAGCGGCGCGGGCCGCGGAGTGGATTCCGATCGGCCCCTTCGGCGGCACGGCGAAGTCCCTGGTGGTCGCGCCGAGCGATCCCCGGGTGCTCTACGCCGGGACGCGGGGAGCCGGGGTCTTCCGAAGCACGGACGGCGGCCGCTCGTGGGAGCGCCGCAACGGTCACGGAACGGGAGCGCTGCTCGACCTGGACATCCTCGCCGTGGCGGTCGATCCGAGCGATCCCGACCGGGTCTACGCCGGCACGTTGCGGCGGGGGCTGTTCCGGAGCATCGACGGCGGGGAGTCCTGGACCGTGCCGGCTCAGGGCGAGGGCCTGGGCGCTTCCGTTCAGGCCATCGCCGTAGACCCCGCCCATCCCAGCACCGCTTACGCCTCGCGGAACGGGAGCCTGCTCAAGACGGTGGACCGAGGGGCGACCTGGACCCCCCTCGCCGGAGCGCCCTACTTCGCCATCTCCCTCGCTCTCGATCCGAGCGCGCCGCGCACGATCTATGCGGGGAATCTCGAAGGGGTATTCCGGTCCACCAATGGCGGCGTCACCTGGACGCGCCTGCCGGGGACCGGCAACGGCACGGTCAACGCGCTCGCAGTCGATCCCCGCAACCCGGCGACGGTCTATGCGGCTCTCTACAGCTATCCCGAGCTCCGGTTCCAGCTTTTCAAGAGTGTGGACCGCGGCCAGACCTGGCGCCGGTCGAGCCGTGGGCTCGGTGTGGAGACGGGGGTGGCCCTGTATTCGCTCGCAGTGGACCCGGTCGCGCCCACCACGCTTTATGCCGGCACCTCGCGCGGGGTCTACAAGAGCACCAACGCCGGCCGGACCTGGCAGCCCTCGAATCAGGGGACGTCCGACCTGCCGGTGAGCGCTCTCGCCGTTCACCCTTCGACGCCGTCGGTGCTCTGGGCTGGCACGGGCACGTTCGACATCCAGGGGGCCGGGGTCTTTCGCACAACCAACGGCGGCGCGACCTGGGCGCCTTCGCGCCGCGGCTTCTCGGCCTCCTGGGTGGCCAGCCTGGCCCTGGGGCCGGTCTCGTCCGGCGAAACCCCCGTGATCTACGTCGGGAACCCCGGCCAGGGGGTCTACGGCAGCCGGAACGGAGGGGCGAGTTGGGAGAGCCTCAGCACCGGGCTGCGCGGCGGCAACGTCGAGACCCTGCTCGTCCACCCGGACGATCCGGCCATCCTCTATGCCGGCACCGATGCCGGGGTCGCCCGCAGCACCGACGGCGGTGCCACCTGGAGGCGGCGCAACCAGGGCTTGACCGACGCGCAAGGCAAGGTGGCCACTGTCTTCTCCCTGGCCTTCCAGGAGGGGGATCCGGAGACCCTGTACGCCGGGGCGAACCAGCAGATCTTCAAGAGCACCGACGGTGGCTCGAGCTGGCGCGTCACCGCCAATCTGCCGGGCAGTCTGATCGTCTCGCTCGCCACCTCGCCCGACGATCCGGCGGCCCTCTACGCCGGCGGCACCGCGGTCGTCGACCGGCGCGCGGACCGCCAGACCTACAAGAGCGCGGACGGCGGAGAGTCCTGGTCGCCGCTCCCCCTGCAGGCCACCAACGTGCGGGTGGCGGCGGATCCAGGCGACGCCGAGGTCGTCCTGGCGATCTTCGTCGGGAACCGGCTCTACCGCTCGGCCGACGGAGGGTCGAGCTTCCAGGTAGTGGAGCTTACGAGCCCGGCGGGAAACCTGCGCGTGAACGCCGTGGCTTTCGACCGGGTGTCCGGGATGGCCTATCTGGCCGCCGTGAACCCCCTCCAAGAAACGCTGATCCTCGAGAGCCGCGACGCCGGGGTCACCTGGACCCCGCTGCCTGACGAGGGGCTGGTCAACTCGCTCGTGCAGATCCTTCAGGTGGATGAGGCGGGGACGCTCTATGCCGGTACGCGCTGGGGCGGGGTCTACCGGCTGGAGAGGGACTAGCGCAGTCGCGTCTTTACGCTATGCTTCCGGGCCCATGGGCCTGCGCGTGACGATGCTTGGCAGCGGCACCTCGACCGGCGTTCCGGTCATCGGGTGCCCCTGCGCGGTCTGCACGTCCGCCAACCCGCGCAACAAGCGGTGGCGCCCCGGGCTGCGGCTGGAGATCGGCGACCGGATCGCCCTGATCGACACGCCGACCGACCTGCGCTCCCAGCTCCTCCATTTCGGCCTGCCGCGGCTGGACGCCATCGTTTTTACCCACTCCCACGCCGACCACATCTTCGGGCTCGACGAGGTGCGGATCTTCAACTTCCGGCAGCACCAGGCGATCCCCTGCTACGGCTCGCGCGAGACGCTCGCCGCACTGCGTCGGGTCTTCGCCTATGTCTTCGAGGAGACCCAGGAGGGGGGCGGCAAGCCGCAGCTCGAATTGCGCGAGGTGCGCGAGCCGTTCGAGCTGCTCGGTCGGCCGGTCGTCCCGGTTCCGGTCTGGCACGGCACGATGGAGGTGTTCGGCTATCGGATGGGAGACTTCGCCTACGTCACCGACGTGAGCCTGATCCCGGAGACCAGCTTCAAGCTGCTGGAAGGGGTGGACACCTTGATCCTCGGGGCGTTGCGCTTCCGGCCGCACTCGACCCACTTCTCGGTGCAGGAGGCGATCGAAGCCTCCCGCCGGATCGGTGCCCGGCGCACCATCCTCACCCACCTCGGCCACGAGGTGGATCACGATGCTCCTCTGGAGCCGCTGCCGTCCGGAGTCGAATTCGGCTATGACGGACTTGTCCTCGAATTCTCCTGAACCGGAAGAGCGCCCTCGCGCGATTCCGTCCGGCCGGCGGGTGATCGGCCGGCTGCGCGTCCCCTCGTCCAAGAGCGTCACCCACCGGGCGCTCAACCTCGCCCTGCTGTCAGGGCGACCGTGGACGGTCGCCTATCCCCTGCTCGCCGAAGACACCTGCCTCTTCCTCGCCGCCCTGGAGCGTTGCGGCTTCCGGGTCGAGGAGCGTCCCGTGCTGACCGGCGCCGAGGTCGATCTGACGCCTGGGGGGCCTCTGACGGTCAACGCGGACGGGGAGGTCGAGATCTTCTGCGGTAATGCCGGGACCATGCTGCGCTTCCTGGTGGCGACCCTCGCCGTCCTGCCGGGGCGTTGGCGGCTCGAAGGGGTGCCCCGCCTGCGCGAACGGCCGGTCGGGCCTCTGGTCGAAGCCCTGCGCGGCCTGGGCGCCCGGATCGAGTATTTGGAGCGCGACGGTCACGTGCCGCTACGGATTGCCGGCGGCTCCATGGGGGGCGGCACCACGGCGATCGACGCCGGGGAGTCGAGCCAGTACCTCTCCGCCCTGCTGATGGCGGGGCTGCGGGCGTCGGCGCCGGTGACGATCGAGGTCGCGGCGCTCACCTCCGAGCCTTATGTGGACATCACCCTCGGTCTGATCCGCGAGCGCGGCGGCCGGGTCGAGAAGATCGAGCAGGAAGGCGGCCGGCCGGCATTCCGGGTCTGGCCCTCCGAGTTGCGGGGCGGGCCGATCGAGATCGAGGGGGACTTCTCGGCCGCCTGCTACCCGGCGGCGGCTGCGGCCCTGACCGGCGGCGCCGTGGTCCTCGAAGGGCTGCGCCGGGACTCGCGCCAGGGGGACGCCGGCTTTCTCGACCTGCTCGTCCGCATGGGAGCCAAGGTCTCCTGGGAGGGGAGCGGCCTCACCGTGGTGCGCGACCCGCGCCCGGGCCGCCTGCTGCGGGGGATCGAGGCCGACCTCTCCGGCATGCCGGACCAGGTGCCGACCCTCGCCGCCCTCGCCCCCTTCGCGCGCGGCGAGACGCATATCCGCAACGTCGCCAACCTGCGGATCAAGGAGAGCGACCGGCTGGCCGCCATGGCCACCGAGCTGCTGCGGCTCGGCGCCACGGTGGAGGAGGGGCCGGACTTTCTGAAAATCCAGGGCACCTGGTCGGAAGGG
>DATAHG010000815.1:0-5598 GCA_036263295.1 Thermoanaerobaculia bacterium
ATCCTCGGGATTTACGGGCGATCAAATTACAGGAGATCCGCCAGAACTCCAAGAGGGGAGCGGGGGCTATACTGCCCTCCATGCGAGATCTCCTCGGCTCCGTCAACGGACCTCTGGAGCGCGAGGCTCCGGAGCTGTTCCAGGCCCTCTCGCCGCTCGGCCGGCGGGCCGTCCTCACCCCCGGCGCTCACCGCCCGTCCCCCGCTCTGGAGAGTCTCGAGGCCGCGAATCTCCGGCCGGCCCTGCGCCGTGCCCTCGGCGGCCTCGGTGAGGCAGACCGGGCGCTGGCCTTCTCCCCCTCGCCGGTCACCGGCCTGCCCGAGGTGCGGGAGCGCTGGCGCGCGTGGCAGCGGCGCGACGTGGACCCGGCCGTGCCCTCGACCCTGCCGCTGGTGACCGCCGGCCTGAGCCACGGCCTCTCGCTGCTCGCCGACCTGTTCGGCGGGGAAGGGAAGGCGGTGGCGGTCCCCGAGCCGTTCTGGGGCAACTACCGCCAGGCTTTCGCGGCGCGCACCGGCGCCCGGATCCTCACCGCCCCGGCCTACGTGGAGGGGCGCTTCCATACCCGCGCGTTGGCTGTCGCCCTGGCCGGATTGCCGGACGGCGAGCCCGCCGTGGCGATGCTCAATCTCCCCTCGAATCCCGGGGGGTACTCGCCGACGGACGAGGAGCGCCGGGAGATCCGTGCCTCCCTGATCGAAGTGGCGGAGCGCCGCCCCCTGGTGGTGGTCTGCGACGACGCCTACGCCGGGCTGGTCTTCGAGCCCGGCGTCGATCCGTCCTCGATGTTCTGGGAGCTGATTGGGGCGCACCCGAACCTGGTGCCGGTCAAGGTGGACGGCTCGACCAAGGAGCTGTCGTTCTTCGGCGGCCGCGTCGGCTTTCTGACTTTCGGGCTGGATCCGGAGTCGGACGCCGCCCGCGCCCTCGAAGACAAGGTCGCCATGCTGGTGCGCTCCACGATCGGCTCGCCCGTGGCGTCGAGCCAGATGATCGTGCTCCAGGCCTTGCGCCAGGAGCGCGCCGCCCTGGAAGCCGAGACCGAGGCGGTCCGGCTGCTCCTGGAGGGGCGCTATCGGGCCCTCAAAGGCGCCCTCGCCGAGGCTGATCCCGAGGTGATGACCACGCTGCCGTTCAACTCCGGTTGCTTCGCCCTGGTCGAGCTGCCCGAGGCGCTGGGGGTGACGTCGAGCGCGGCCCGGCGCCACCTGCTCGACCGCCACGACACCGGCCTGGTGTCGATCGAACCGCGCTATTTGCGGATCGCCCACTGCTCGGTCGATGCCGCCGCCCTGCCGGAGCTGGCGCGCCGGCTGGAGCGGGGCATCGGGGAGCTGGCGGGAGCTACAGCAGGTTCTTCGTAAAGCCGCCGTCCACCACCACCGACTGGCCGGTCATGTAGGAGGCGGCGGGGGAGCAGAGGAAGGCCACCACCTCGCCGATCTCGCCGGGCTCGGCCATGCGGCCGATCGGGGTCTGGGAGACCCAGCCGGCGACGATCTCCTCGGGCGCCTTGCCGGTGCGCTTGGAGGCCGCCAGGGCGATCTCGTCCTGCCGCTCGGTGGCGGTGTAGCCGGGGAGCACGGCGTTGACTGTCACCCCTTCGGCCGCGACCTCCGTGGCGAGCGTCTTGAGGTACCCCACCACCGCCGGCCGCAACGCGTTCGAGAGCGACAGGTTGGGGAGCGGCGTGCGGGTCGAAATCGAGTTGATCGCCACGATCCGCCCCCAACGGCGCTCGCGCATCCCGGGGAGGACGAGGCGGCAGAGCCGCGGAATGAACAGGAAGATCAGCGGGAAGGCGGCCAGCCAGTCCTCGTCCGTCAGCTCGGCGGCCGGCTTGGGGGGCGGGCCGCCGCCATTCGCGACCAGGATGTCCACCGGGCCGAGCCGGCTTTCGGTCTGGCGCACCAGGTGCTCCAGGTCCCCGGCCTGCCGGATGTCGGCCGCAATGCCGGTCACGTCGCCGCCGGCGGCGAGGCGGTCGCGGGCGGCTTCGAGCTTCGAGCCGCCCCGGCTGGAGATCGCCACCCGGGCACCCCGCCGCAACAGCGCCTCGGCCGTGGCGTAGCCCAGGCCGCTGCTGCCGCCGGTGACCAGGGCCACCTTTCCCGACAGATCCGTCACGGAATGCGGTTCCCGTTCTCGTCGTAGTTGTAGACCCCGCGCCCCACCTTGCGTCCGAAGCGGCCGGCGCGCACGTGCTGGACCAGGATCTGGTTCGGCCGGAAGGCCTCCCCGAGCGACTTGTGGAGGAACTCCAGGATGGCGAGCCGGACGTCGAGACCGACCAGGTCGGCCATCTCGAACGGTCCCATCGGATGGTTGAGGCCGAGCTTGATGGCCTTGTCGATATCCTCGGCGCTCGCCACCCCCTCCTGCAGCATGCGGAAGGCCTCGTTGCCGATCAGGACGTTGATCCGCGAGGTCACGAAGCCGGGCGCCTCGTTGACCAGCACGACCTCCTTGCCCATCTTGAGGCTGACCTCACGCAGGGTGTCGAGGGTCTCCTGCGAGGTCTCCAGGCCGCGCACCAGCTCGATCAGCTTCATCACGTGGACCGGATTGAAGAAGTGCATGCCGGCGAAGCGTTCGGGGCGGCCCGAGCCGGCGGCCATCTCGGTGATCGAAAGGGCCGAGGTGTTCGAAGCGAAGAGAGCGGTGTCCGGCGCCGCGCGGGCGACCTGCTGGAACAGGTCGATCTTGAGGCGCATGTCTTCCGGGGCCGCCTCGATCACCAGGTCGGCGGCGGCGACCGCGGCGTCGAGCTGGTCGGCGAGGTGAAGGCCGTTGCGGGCCGCGTCGGCCTTGGCGGCGTCGACCTTGCCGATCTCGACCCCCTTGGCCAGGTTCTTGTGGATGCTCGCCTGCGCCTTCTGCAGGGCTTCGGAGGACGGATCGTAGAGCTGGGTGGTGAAGCCGGCGAGGGCGGCGACGTGGGCGATGCCACGCCCCATCGTGCCGGAGCCGAGGACGGCGATGGTCTGGACTGGATTTGTCATGGGTCTCAGGAAACCGGGATGTTGTGGACGCCGGTGGTCTTGGCGGCGAGCGTGCGCAGCTCGTCGGCGATGGCCAGGGTGTTGCGGACGGCGGCGCCGGCGAGCTCCTGGAGCTCCGGCGTCGTGGCGTGCTTTTCCAGCCACTCGCGGCCGAGGTGATGGTGATGCACCTCCTCGGGCTGGATGATGTCGGCATAGAGCTCCGCCGTCTTGGGGTCCCCCACCGACTGGCAGAAGCTCACGAACTGGGCGTTGCGGACCTGGGCGATCGCCTCGCTCGCGAAGGGGCCGGCGGCGATGCGCTCGACCGTGGTGCGCAGGCCGCGCAGGTACTGGTAGAGCGGGCTGTGGCCGTCGGACAGCGGGTCGAAGCCGCTCATGTCCTCGCCCAGCTCGGTGAGCCGCTCGCTGATCATGCCGTAGTGCTTCATCTCATCGCCGCACTGAAGGGCGAGAACCATCTTGGCATCAACCTCCGGGGTGGTGGGCATCCAGAGGCCGGCCAGCTCGCTGGCCTCGATCTCGCTCTTGAGCGCCAGCCGGAGCAGGGTGACGACGTCCACCTGCCCGTCGGACTCCGCCTCCAGGGTCTCGGTCTCTCCGAGCCGGGCGAAGAGCTGATCCATCTCCTCCATCAGCCCGGTCACGAATTCTTTGCTGTTCACGGGAAACTCTCCTTCTGTGATCCCTCGGATATCGCACAGGCGTGCGCCACGTATTCTATCTCCACAATTTCCCCCTCACTCCCGCGGCAGCGTGCGCAGCACCGCGCGGACCGGCGAGGCGTCGAGCCCGGCCATCCGCAACGGCAGGGCGATCAGCTCGTAGATCCCTTCGGGCACGCCGTCGAGCACCAGCCCTTCGAGGATCGCGACGCCGCCGCGGAACAGGGCGTGATGGGCGTCCAGGGTCTTGCTGTCGAACGGATCGACCGAGGGGGTGTCCATGCCGACCAGGAGGACGCCGCGCTCGGCGAGCAGGGCGGCCACTTCGGGAGAGAGGGCGGTGAAGCGCTCCGGGAAGGTGCGGCGGTCCCGCACGCTCTCGCTCTTGAAGAGGATGCGGGCGGGGCTCGCGAGGTCGATCCCCTCGACGTGCCGGAGCTCGATCAGCGGCTGCGGCGGCACCTTGATGACCCGGCAGGGTCCGAGATAGCGCTCCAGCGGCATCTCGGCGATCCCCTCCCCGCGCGCCTCGGTGTGGAACGGCGCGTCGGCATGGGAGCCGAGATGGGGCGTCGTGGTGATGGCCGAGAGATTAACGCTCGCGCCGTCGGCGATCGCCCAGGTGAGCCGGGACTGAAAAGCCGTGTCCCCGGGCCAGACCGGAGTTTCGGATCGCAGGATGGGAGACAGATCGTAGATCATGGGACGCACCCCCCTTGAGAGGGATCCTAGCGGAACCGCCCGGTTCGGACCAGTCTGGATCAGCCGGAGGGGCGCTAACGGAAGGCGAATGACCGCGCCGGCATGCCGGCTCCTCCATCCGTCACCTCGTGACCTTTGCCGGGGAGGGCAGGAACCCTGTCCAGGATGCCGGAAGCCCTGGCCGAGCCCCGGCAGCCGTCGTGAGGATTCCGGCAGACTTCTCCCGGCACGTGAGAAGGGATGCGGGAAATCCGGAGGCCTTGTTTTGCATCAGAAATCCTTTCGCGGGTGACTCGGCAGAGTCCTTCCGCAGCAGGGTTCTGTTGATTTGCATCAAGAAAGCTCTGCTCGGGAGCTGGCACCAGTTGATCTGCAGCGGAAGAACCTTTTCCAGCAGCCGGCAAAGCCTTCCCGATGGCTCAGGAAGGCTGTTTTGCAGCAAAACAAGCCTGCCGGTTCCCCGGGCAGAGTTGCCCGGATGCGAATGAACGAGGCTCTGCGTCAGAAAAACTCTTCCAGGCTCCAGGAGGGGTTGTTTTGATGCAAGTGATCGGCGGTGGGTATCCGCAGCGGGCGAACCAGAGCCCCGTCAAGGGACCGGCAGGGTTCTCGCGGCCCTTCAGGCCGCGGGATCATGCGCCTCTCATACCCAGGGCATCGGCCTTCGGCCGAAGCCCTGGGCTGGGGTCTCCCGGCCCGTTGGGCCGGTTCCCGGAAGGGAGAGCTTCAGCGCACGCCGGCGGGCTCGGAGATCTTCTCGATCACCTTGCCGAAGTCCTTCTCGCCGACCGACTTGCGCTCGCGGGCGAGATCGGCCTGGGCGATCACGCCGAGGACCTTGTTGTCCTGATCGACTACCGGGATGCGGCGCACCTGACGCTTGCCCATCAGCTTCTCGACCTCGTCGAGGCTGTCGTTCTCGCGGACGCAGGCCACGTCGCCGCCGGACATCACGTCGCGCACCGGGGTATCCGACGAGAGCCCGCGGCCGAGGACGCGGATGGCGAGGTCGCGGTCGGTGACCACGCCGACGAGACGCTTGTTCTGCTCGCTCTCGACCACCGGCAGGCTGCCACAGTCGTTGGTCTCCATCAGGCTGGCCGCCTGGCGCGAGGTGCTCTCGGGGGTGATGCAGGCCGGATCGCTGGTCATCATGTCGCGTGCTTTCATACAGTCCTCCTTCGTAGCGGATCAGTTTTTCAGGTCTGGACCCGCGAGGGGCCTCTGAG
>DATAHG010000816.1:0-5057 GCA_036263295.1 Thermoanaerobaculia bacterium
CCGTCCACCTGCCACTTGCCCGTGTTGGTATCCCAGTGGCAACCGGCCGTCAGCACCAGCCCCTTGGCGCAGGTGCCATAGCCGTTGTCCGCGTCGCAATAGATCTGGGCATACCCGGCGGCCCGCAGATTGGCCGTGGCCTGATCGCAGGTCGAGGCCTGGGCCCAGGACTGCGGCGTGGACTCGTAGCTGCCGCACGCGCAGCCATCCGGAGCCGCGTGTGCGACGGGCGCATACCAGAGAGCCGTGGTGACGGCGGCCAGCACGCAGAGAAGAGAACAGAGGCGTTTCATAGCAGAAGTCCTCCTTTGAAATGTGCCCTTAAGCACATGCGCCATCTTAGGCTCCGGAGAGCTTCTGAGCAATCCCTGAATCCGTCATGCCGCGGCGCCGGTCCCGGTCTTCCCGGCGAGCTGGCGCAGCATGCCGATCAGCCGGGCCGTGTTGACCGGCTTGGGCATATATTCGGAGTAGCCCTCGCGCAGCACCCGCAGGCGGTCCTCCTCCTGGGTGAAGGCGGTCACGGCCACGGCCGGGAGGTGCGGGTTGCCGGCGGCCTCCTCGTGCTGGCGCAGCGCCCGGATCAGCTCGTAGCCGTCCATCACGGGCATTCCGATATCGCTCACCAGCACGTCGTACGACTCGCTCCAGAGCCGCTCGAGAGCCTCTTTCGCGGAGCCCACCGCCTCGACCACCGCGCCGTAGTCCTCCAGGAAGCGCGCGATCGCGGAGCGGGTGTCCGGCTCATCCTCGACCACCAGGAGGCGCACGCCATCCAACTCGGCCGGGCCCTCGGCCTGCAGGGCAGCCAACGCTTCCTGCCCCACCACGTGAGCCGTGAGGTCCCCCGAAGCGTCGGCAAAGCCCACGCACGGCAGCCGGATGAAGAACGACGACCCCATCCCTTCGCCCAGGCTTTCGACCCGCACCGAGCCACCGTGCAGCTCGACCAGATGGCTGACCACCGCCAGGCCCAGGCCCAACCCGCCATGCCGGCGGGTCGTGGAGGAGTCGGCCTGGCGGAACGGATCGAACACATAGGGCAGGAACTGCGCCTCGATCCCCTGGCCGGTGTCGCTGACCACCACCTCGGCGAAGGTCTCCTCGCCGCACACCGAAACCCGCACCTGCCCCCCTTCCGGAGTGAACTTGACCGCGTTGGACAGCAGGTTCAGCAGGATCTGCTGCAGGCGCTCCGGGTCGCCGCGCACCCAGGGGGCCATGATCACCGCGGATTCGACCCGCACCCCCTTGGCCTGGGCCGTCGGCATGATCGTGGCGACCGCCGAGGCGGCGATCTCGGCCAGATCCAGCGTTTGCAGGTGGAGGCGCATCTTGCCGCTCACGATGCGGCTCATGTCCAGCAGATCTTCGATCAGGAGAGCCTGCGCGCGGGCGTTGCGGACGATCGCCTGCATGCCTTGCAGCGTCATATCCGGCCGGTTGCTCCCCCCTTCCGTCAGGATGTGCGCCCAGCCGAGGATGGCGTTGAGCGGCGTGCGCAGCTCGTGGGAGACGACGGCGAGGAATTCATCCTTCAACCGGCTGGCGCGCTCGACTTCCGAGCGCGCGGCCCGTTCGCTTTCGAGCAACAGCCGCTTTTCTTCGAACGCTACTTGCAACCGTTCATCGTTTTCCCGCAACGCCTGATTCATGCGGGTGAGATCGGCCGTGCGCTCCTGGACGCGGGCCTCCAGCTCCTCGTTGGCCTCGCGCAACGCCTCCTCGACCTTCTGGCGCTCGGCGACCTCTTTTTCGAGCGCTTCGTTGGCCGCCGCCAGCGCGCGCGTCTTGCGAAAGAGATCGGCGAAGACCGCGATCTTGGAACGCAGGATGTCGGGGTTGACGGGCTTCGTCAGATAATCGACTGCGCCGACGTCATAGCCCAGGAGGACATCCCTCTCCTCCGAAAGGTGAGCGGTCAGGAAGAGGATCGGGATGTCGCGCGTGCGCTTGCGCTGTTTGATCATCTGGGCCAGCTCGATGCCGCTGATCCCCGGCATGCGGATGTCGAGCACGATGGCCGCGAACTCGCCGCCGAGCAGCGCCATCAGGGCCTCGTCGGCGGTCCGCGCCCGCACCAGATCGTAGCCGACCGTGCCGAGGATGCTCTCGAGCACGTCGAGATTGCGCGCCTCGTCGTCGACCAGGAGGATATTGACGGATTCGCCCGGGCGCCCCAGAGCGCCGGGCTCCGTCTCACGGCTCGCGCCGAGCGGTCCCCCCCCCACGCCGCTTCCTTCGCTCAGCGGTAGAGCCATACGCGCAACAACGAGAGGAGCTGGTCGGTGTTTACGGGCTTCGCGATGTAGTCAGAGGCCCCGGCCTCCAGACACTTCTCGCGGTCCCCCTTCATCGCCTTCGCCGTCAAGGCCAGGATCGGCAAAGTCCGGAACTGCGAGTCCCTGCGGATCTCACGCATTGTCTGATAACCGTCCATCTCCGGCATCATGATGTCCATCAGCACCACGCTCAGGTTGGGCGTGTTCTGAATGATCTCGATCGCCTGCCGGCCGTTGGTGGCGCTCAGCACCTCCATCTCCTGGTTTTCCAGGACGGTGGTGAGCGCGAAGATGTTGCGCACGTCGTCGTCCACCACCAGAACCTGTTTATTGCGCAGCACCTCGGTCGAGCCGTGGAGCCGGTCGAGGAGGTGGCGCTTGTCTTCCGGCAGGTCGGTGGTCACGCGGTGCAGGAACAGCGCGGTCTCGTCCAGCAGGCGCTCGGGCGACTGCACGTCCTTGAGAACGACGCTCTTGGCCACCATCTTGAGCCGGATCTCCTCTTCGCCGCTCAGCTCCTTGCCCGTGTAGACGACGATCGGCACCTCGCGCAAGGACGGCTCGGCCTGCACCTTTTCCAACAGCTCGAACCCCGTCATGTCCGGCAGTCGCAGGTCGACGACACAGCAGTCGAACTCTCGATCCAGCAAGGCCTCCATGGCCTCGGCGCCCGTCGCCACCGCGGTGATCTCGATGTCGTCGTGATCCAGCAGCGTGACGATGCTCTGGCGCTCGATGTCGTTGTCCTCGACCACCAGCAGCCGCTTGGTATGCGGCGTCACATAGGTCTTGATGCGGTCGAACGCGATCTCCAGGTCCTCGGTCGTGGCGGGCTTCACCAGGTACGAGAAGGCGCCGTGCGACAGGCCGTGCTGGCGCTCCTCCTCGACCGACAGGATCTGCACCGGGATATGCCGGGTCGTCGGATCGAGCTTGAGGTTGTTCAGCACGGTCCAGCCGAGCATGTCGGGCAGGAACACGTCGAGCGTGATGGCGGTCGGCAGGAATTCCCGCGCCAGCGCCAGAGCCACCTGGCCGCGGTTGGCGACAATCCCCTTGAAGCCCTTGGCCCGGGCGAGCCCCAGCAGGATCCGGGCATAATGAGGATCGTCTTCGACGATCAGCAGAACGGCGTCCCCTTCGGCGATCTCTTCCCGGTCATCCGGGACCACCTCCTCCCCCTTGGCGACCGCCAGGACCGGCAGGGCCGACTGCGGAATGGCCATCGCCGGTCCCATCGCCGTCGCGGGCGCGGTGACGGCGCGCGCCGGGCCGGTGTAGGTCAGCGGCAGGTAGAGAGTGAAAGTGCTGCCCTGGCCCGGCGTGCTGACCAGCCGGATCTCGCCGCCCAGCAGGGTCGCCAGCTCGCGGCTGATCGCGAGGCCCAGACCGGTGCCGCCGTACTTGCGGCTGGTGCCGGCGTCGGCCTGCTGGAAGGCTTCGAAAATCAGCTTCTGCTTTTCCGGCGCGATGCCGATGCCCGTATCGGTGACGCTGAAGGCGATCACGGTCTGGGTGCGGCCGAGCACCGGGTGATCGGGAGACCAGCCCGAGACCACGTCGCGCACCGTCATCGAAACGTGCCCCTGCATGGTGAACTTGAAGGCGTTGGAGAGCAGATTCTTGAGGATCTGCTGCAGCCGCTTCGGATCGGTGGTGAACGTGCGCGGCAGCGACGGGGTGACCTCCACATAGAAGGGGAGGCTCTTCGATTCCGCGATGTGGTGGAAGGTGCGTTCCACGCTGTCCCGCAGCGAATTGAAAGTGATCTCCTCGGCCTCCACGGTCACGGTGCCGGACTCGATCTTCGAAAGATCGAGGATGTCGTTGATCAGGGTCAGCAGGTCGGTGCCGGCCGAGTGGATGTTGCGGGCGAACTCCACCTGCTTGCTGGAGAGGTTGCCGGCGGTGTTGCCGGCCAGCTCCTGGCCGAGGATGAGGATCGAGTTGAGCGGCGTGCGCAGCTCGTGCGACATGTTGGCCAGGAACTCGGACTTGTACTTCGAGGTGAGCGCCAGCTCCGCGGCCTTTTCTTCCAGCGCGCGGCGGGCCTGCTCGACCTCCTTGTTCTTGCGTTCGACCTCGACGTTCTGCTCGGCGAGCTGCTTGGCTTTCGAAGCGAGCTCCTCGTTGGTCTGCTGCAGCTCGCTCTGGCGGGTCTGCAGCTCCAGGGTGAGCTGCTGCGACTGCTTGAGCAGGTTCTCGGTCCGCATCGTGGCCTCGATGGTGTTGAGCACGACGCCGATCGATTGGGTGAGCTGCTCGAGGAAGGCCAGGTGCGTTTCGGTAAATGGACGGATCGAGGCCAGCTCGACCACCGCGCGGGTCTCGCCTTCGAACAGCACGGGGAGCACGACGACGCTCGCCGGCTTCGCCTCGCCGAGGCTCGAATGGACGCGCGTGTAGTCGTCGGGCAGGTCGCTCAGCAGGATGCGCTGCTTCTCCACCGCGCACTGGCCGACCAGCCCGCGGCCGAGATCGATGCGCTCGACCTGATCTTCGCGCGTGGCGTAGCCGGCGAGCAGGCGCAGGGCGCGCCGCTCGCCGACGTCCGCCGCTTCCATTTGATAGACCGTCCCCTGCTGCGCGTGGACGAGCTGCGCCAGCTCCGAAAGCAGCGTCTGGCCGACCGTCACCAGGTCGCGCTGGCCCTGGAGCATGCGGGTGAACTTGGCGAGGTTGGTCTTCAGCCAGTCCTGCTCCTGGTTGCGCTCGGTGGTGGCGCGCAGGTTGTCGATCATGGTGTTGATGTTGTCTTTGAGCTCCGCGACCTCG
>DATAHG010000817.1:0-2809 GCA_036263295.1 Thermoanaerobaculia bacterium
GGCCGCCTGGGTGCGCCAGCTCCTGCGCCCCAACCGTTCCGCGCCGATGCAGCTCAGCGTCCAGGCGGGCACCGCCACCGCGACGGGCGGCAAGGCCGACGGCGGCCTGCTCGCCGCGAGCGGGCCGCGCGGCGCGGTGGCCGTGGGCCTCGCCCAGATGCACCGCTACGAGCCGCAGGCCCTGCGCTTGCTGGAAGACGGCCGCCTCGCGGTGGACGTGGCTGACGGCACGGCCTGGCTCTCCCACCACCAGGGGATGTTCGCCACCCTCGCCGTCACCGCGCTCCCCCAGAAGCCCTCCCGCGGCGATCTCGACCGGCTGGTCTGGGCCCCGCTCAACCGGCCGCTGCACGCCTGGCCCGAGGCGGCCTGGTTCGCGAGCTCGGACGCGGTCGAGGAGTTCCCGGTCGGGCCGCTGCCGGCCGACCTCGCGAGCTACGACACGCTGCTCCCGAAGGTGCTCTCCAAGACCTATCAGGAGATCGACCGGGCGGGGATCCCCGGCCTCATGACCTACGGTGTCTATCCGCGCTACTGGGGCAAGTGGAACGCCGACGAGATGGACTGCGGCACGGGCGGCGACCCGACGCCCGGCACCACCTGGGACAACGCCTTCTGGTGCGGCTCCTGGACCGATTATCACAATACGCTGGTCAACGTGCCGGTCTGGGCCATGCGCAGCGGCGAGGTCGAATGGCTCGACGAATTCGCCTTCCCCGGCGCCCTCCGCATGCTGCACACCCAGGTGATGCAGTGCAGCCCGACCGAAAAATGGTTCTATTGCGGCCAGGCCCCCGCCGGCTACGGGGCCTACCGCAGCGACTTCAACAGCTCCCACGCCTATTTTGAAAACCTTTATCTCTACTACTGGCTGACCGGCGACTCGACGGTCACCCGCACCCTCCTGCGCGGCGGCGACAGCATGCGGCGCTTCATGTGCCCGGCGCGCGGCTCCGGTCCGGTCCTGGAGCCGCACGGGCCGGACGGCCCGGCCTGCGCCGACAATACGCCGATCAACGCCGCGGCCGGCATGGCGGGCCGGGTCCCCTCGCAGTGGATCGCCGCCTTCCGCTTCCTCGGCTTGGCGAGCGAGGACGCGAGCTTCCTGGATGACTTCCGGTCGAGCCTCGGCCGCGCCTACACCCTGCAGTACGCCGAGCTGGTGCGCAACGGCGTCCGCTACGGTTTCCTGGGCGACGAGCCGCTGGGGTCTACCGCCACGCCGGCCGCCCGGCCGATCCTCCAGATGGGCCTCTACGACACCACCAACCTGGCCCGTTTCCTGCGCGATACGGACGATCAGCCGATCGGCATCCCGTCCGCCAAGCCCAGCCAGTACCTTGGGGCCCTCGCCCGCACCGTGCGCGACATCGAGCCGACCGTGATGGGGGACGGCACCATCCAGGGGCGCTGGCCGCACGGCATCTTCTACACCTACTCCGGCAGCCGCATCGGCGGCACCCTGCTCACCGCCACGGCCGAGGACCGCGAGCTGTACGGCCCGGAGAAGACCACCTCGGTGGCGCTCCTGGTCAGGGCCGGCCAGATGACCGGCGACGCCGCGCTGGTCAGCCGGAGCCGGGAGATGACGATCTTCACCCTTCAGGCCGCCCTCGGAGAGGACGTCCCGCTCGGCAAGCTCAACGGGCAGTACCTGCAGCGCCTCCACTCGGCGGTGGCCCGCCTGGCCGGGACCTCGTCGGCCCCGACGCCTCCGGCCCCCCCCGCTCCCACGCCGACCGCGCCAACCCCGCCGGCCGCCCCGGGGAGCCTCACGGCCCAGGTGATCTCCTCTTCCGAGATCGCCCTGGCCTGGGCGGACAACTCCTCCAACGAGGACTCCTTCCGCATCGAGCGGTCGATTTCGGGCGGCGCCTACCAGGAGATCGTGACCGTGGGCGCGGGGGTCACCGCCGCCCGCATCGCCGGGCTGACGCCGGCCACCAAGTACGGCTTCCGGGTGCGGGCGGTGAACGCCGCCGGCGCCTCCGCCTACTCCCCGGTCGCCACCGCCTCGACGCTCGCCGCTTCGGCACCCGCGTCGCCGACTCCTCCGACGCCGGCTCCGACCGGCGCCCCGACGGCGCCCACCGGGTTGGTGATCACCAAGATCTCGTCCACCGCGGTCAAGCTCACCTGGTCCGACGCCTCCAACAACGAGACCGGCTTCGTGGTCGAGAAGATGACCAACGGCGTCTACCAGCCGGTCCTGACCGTCGGGGCCAATGTCACTTCGGGCCAGGTGATCAATCTCAAGGGCGGAGTGTCCTACACCTTCCGCGTCGGGGCCCAGAACAGCGCCGGCACGAGTTACAGCCGGGCGGCCAATATCAATCTCTGATCCGTCAGGTCTGATCTGTCGTCCTGATGTCGGGGGCGGCTGGCGCGAGCCGGCCGCCCTTTTTCTTTCTCCCTGGATTGGGGCGGGCACGGCTCTGGCAACGGCTCCCGGCGTGGCCCGCCTTTTCTTTCTCCTGGCGCTCTCTCTGGCCCTCGCCTGCGCGCGGGCCGAGCCCGAGGCGTCCTCCGCCCCGGCCGACCCATCGGAGACGGCCTACGCCTCCTATGTCCGCGAGGCGCCCGAATTCCGTCCGGTCCCGCCCCCTTCGTCTCCGGATCGCTGGGACACCTGGCTCTACATGCCCTGGCGCTACCGCTGGACGATCGGCACCGGCGAGGCCGGGGGGCGGTTCTGCCGGGACTTCGGGATCAACGGCGGCATGACCGATCACGGCCGGGGACCGCTGGAATGGTTGGAGCGCTGGAACCTGCGTTTTTATAACGATCACACCGCCGGCAAGGGGGCGCT
>DATAHG010000818.1:0-3979 GCA_036263295.1 Thermoanaerobaculia bacterium
ACCCGGGTTGCCCCATGGGCGGGCTCGGCCAGGACCTGGGCCAGGAGGAGGCGGGCGGCTTCCGGGTAGCGCGGGTCGAACAGGGCGTCCCCCCAGAACAGGCGGTCGCCGAGCTGGCGGAAGACGCCCCAGCCGATCAGCCGGCGGCGCCGGAACACCGCGTAGATGAAATACTGCGGATCGGGGCAGCGGGCGTACCGCCAGCCC
The DNA here is from genome assembly GCA_036263295.1 of Thermoanaerobaculia bacterium. Lineage (GTDB taxonomy): Bacteria > Acidobacteriota > Thermoanaerobaculia > Multivoradales > UBA5704 > DATAHG01. Next base: position 208 of record DATAHG010000818.1, read on the forward strand.
AGGTAGCGGGCGTCGCGCTCGATCAGGAAGCCGTAGGACCCGCGGACGCGCTCGAACAGCTCGTCCCAGCGCCCGTCGCTCTCCTCGATGGCGGTCACCCGTTCGACGCGGTAGCCGCCGAGCTTCCGCACCAGCCAGCGCGGCGGCCGCAGAGGCGGGACCCCCTCTCCCTGGACCGCGCGGACCCGGAAAGGGACGTCCTCGATCCGCCGGGCTCGCACGAAGCTCATCGAGAAGCGCTGGATGTTGCCGGTGTTGAAGCCGTAGTTGAAGGCGATCCGCCCGGCGCAGAAGCGGGCGTAGAAGTGGCGGACGGTGCGCGCCAGCACGCTGGTCGGCCCGCGGCCGATCTTGCGCACCTCCGGGGCGGTCATGGTGTCCCCCACCTGTTGGGCGAGGAGGGTCTCGGCGGGATTGTCGGGGCCGTCGCCGCCGGGCCGCTCGCGGTGGAAGCGCACCGGGTAGGCGGCGTAGTGGGCCACCAGGGCGCCGTCCTCGGCGAAGGCCTCGCTGATCACCCGGTTGCCGTAGGGGTTTTCGGCGTACTCCCAGCGCCAGCGCTCCAGGGTCCTTTCCACGTGGAAGCTGCCGCGGAAGAGGGCGAGGATCGCCGCCTCGTCCCCCTCCTGGTACTCGGTGACGAAGATCGACTCCCGGCGGGCCTGGAACAGGCCGGTCCCGTGGGTCCAGTCCTCGTCGAGGATCACGAAGCCGGTCTCCGAGAGAGCCACGATCCGGTCGCGCGGGTCGGCGCCGGCCGGCGCCAGGAGGAACAGCCGGCCCTTCTCGGCCAGGAGGTTGCGGGCGCGGTGGAGGAGCCCGGTCAGCGGATGAGAGGTGGCGGAGGGCTCCTCCCGGGGCTCCGCCAGGACCAGGGCGTCGAAACGGCGGGCCGGGGCGCCGGAGCCGGAGGCATTGTCGCCGTCCTCCTCGAAGGCCTCGAAGGATAGATCGCGCTCGGTGAGGAAGACGCCGGCGGCCGCCGCGGCGCGGGCGAGGGCCTCGCCGCCGCCGCTCAGGAGGACGCGCCCGCCCCGGGGCAGGAGGGCGGCGATCCGTCCGGCCAGGTCCGCGGAGACGGGAGGATTCTCAGGTTCGTATGAAGTTTGCAAGGATCAGTCCGCCGCGGACCCGTTCGGTCCTGTCGATTTTACCTGGAAGAGGAGACGCTTATAATCCCGACGCCCGCCATGGATCTCTCCGTCGTCATCCCCGCCTTCAACGAATCCCTCCGCCTGGGGGCGAGTCTCCGGAAGGTCGTCGATTATCTCCGCGGCACCGGCCTGCGCTACGAGGTGCTGGTGGTGGACGACGGCAGCTCGGATGATACTTCCGCGGTGGCCGCGGGCTTCGCGGCGCAGGGGGTGAAGGTGCTGCGCCAGGACGTCAACCGCGGCAAGGGGGCGGTCCTCAAGGTGGGGGTTCTCGCCAGCCAGGGGGACGAGGTGCTGCTGGCCGATGCCGACCTGTCGACCCCGATCGAGGACCTGGAAAAGCTCCGCCCCCGGCTGGCCGAGGCGCCGGTCGTGCTCGGCAGCCGCGCCGTGGCCGGCGCCCGGATCACCAGGCACCAGCCGCGCCACCGCGAGATGATGGGGCGGACCTTCAACCTGATCATCCGCCTGCTCGGAGTGCGCGGCCTGCGCGACACCCAGTGCGGCTTCAAGCTGCTGGACGGCAACGTCGCCCGCCAGCTCTTCGCCGAGATGACGATCGAGCGCTTCGCCTACGACGTGGAGCTGGTCTGGCTCGCCCGGCGGCACGGTTACCGGGTGGTCGAGGTGGGCGTCACCTGGGAGGACTCGCCGCAGTCGCGGGTCGATCCCCTCAAAGACTCGCTGCGCATGTTCCAGGACGTGGTGGCGTTGCGTCTGCGGGAATGGCGCCAGCCCCGACCCCGGCCGCGCCAGAGCTCCGGCGCCGCGCCGGAGCGGTCGAGCGGCGTCGCCAAGCGGTGAGGATCGCCGCGATCCTGGTCGCGGGCCTGGCCGGCCTGGCGGGTTTGGCCGGCTGCTCCCGCGCGCCCCAGAGCCTCTCCCTGTTCGACGAGGTCCGCCAGGGCCATTTTCAGACCGGCAGGCCCGGGAGCCCCGGCCTGACCTTCGCCCGCGCACCCGAGGCCGTGACCCTGACCGCGGCGCACGAGCGCCGGCCGGCGGTGCTGACCGCGGTGGACACCTGGACCTGGCACGGCCGGATCCCCGAGCGGGCGGAGCTGTTCGGCGGCGTCCAGATCCTCCCCGAAGGGTGGGCGGTCATCCGCGGTTTCGAGGCGAAGGTGACCCTGCGCGCCGGCCGCACCAGCGAGGTGCTCGCCGTGGCCCGGAGCGACAGGCAGGACCCGCAACGCTGGGTGGACTTTTCGACCGACCTGGCCGACTGGGCCGGCCGCGAGGTCACCCTGGAGTTCGCCGCCCGCCTCGACGGCCTGCCGGCGAAGCACCGGCATTCGAACGTCGTGGCCTGGTCGCCGGTCCGCCTCGCCGCCGCGGGCGCCCAGGTTCGCCGTCCGAATATCCTTTTCATTGTGGTGGACACCCTGCGGGCCGATCACACCACGCCGTACGGCTACAAGCGGGAGACGACGCCGAACCTGGAGCGCCTGCTCGCCGGGCCCGGCGTGGTGGCCGAGAACGCCTATTCGCAGGCGCCCTGGACGCTGCCTTCGGTGACGTCCTTCCTCACCGGCTGCTATCCCGGCGAGCTGCTGGGGGACAACTTCGCGGCCTACGGGATTCCGGCGGACGTCAAATCGCTGGCGCAGCGCATGTCCGCCCTCGGCTACCAGACCGGCGGGTTCTACGCCAACCGCACGCTCCACTCCGGCAACGGTTTCGATCGCGGATTCGATACCTTTTATTCGCCGGCGGCCACCGAGCCGGATGCCGCGGAGCTCAACGCGCGGGCCCTGCCCTGGCTGGGGGCGCACCGGCGCGATCCGTTCTTTCTGTACGTCCACTACATCGACCCCCACGACCCCTATGTCAATCCCGAGGTGGTGGACAACCGCACCCCGTTCTATCCCGAATATCGCGGTAAAGTGGCGGGGAACTGGATTCACGGCATCTACAACGGCCGGCTCAAATTGGAAGACCCGGAGCGCGACGTGGCCCAGGTGGTGGCGCTGTACGACACGGAGATTCACTATGCCGACCGCTTCGTCGGCGAGCTGATCGAGGCCATCCCGCCCGACGTGCTGGAGGACACCCTGATCGTCTTCACGGCGGACCACGGCGAGGAGCTGCACGATCACGGCGGCTGGAAGCACGGCTATACGCTCTACGACGAGCAGATCCACGTGCCGCTCTTCCTGCGCTGGGACGGCCATCTTCCCGCCGGCCGCCGGCTGCCCGGCACGGTCCGCCTGCTCGACCTCGTGCCCACGCTGCTCGACGCGGTGGGGGAGAAGCCCGACCCGGCCCTCCCCGGCGTGAGCCTGCTGCCCGCCCTCGCCGGCAAGGCGGCGCTGCCCCGCCTCCCGGCCTTCGCCCAGCACATGATGACCGGGCCGCTGCGGGCGGCGGTGGTCCTGGACCGGAAGAAGCTGATCCTGTTCAACGGCCGGACGCCGTTCGCCCCGGCCGACGATCTCCAGAAGTACCTCTGGACGCTGGACCTCGCCCGGCTGAAGCGGGTCGAGCTGTACGATCTCGCGAAGGACCCGGGGGAGCGGGCGAACCGGGCGGCAGGGGCGGCGGACCGGCGGACGCCGGAGGATCTCCGCCGCCTGGAGCCGCTGATCCACCGCCAGCTCGACCGCGAGCGGCCCGGC
>DATAHG010000819.1:0-3393 GCA_036263295.1 Thermoanaerobaculia bacterium
CGGGCCGAAGCCTTGTCGAGCAGGGCGCAGAGGCGCACGCTGCGGGGACCGCGGAAGCGCAGCAGCTCCAGGATCGTGCGCAGCGTGTAGCCGGTGTCCACGATGTCCTCGATCAGCAGGACGTCCTTGCCGTGGATCGGCAGGTCCGTGTCCTTGCGGATCCGCACCTCGCCGCGCACCGCGCCGCCGCTGCCGTAGCTCGAGGTCTGGAAGAAATCGACCGCGACCGGCACGGTGAGGCGCTTGAGGAGGTCCACCAGGAAAAACACCGAGCCCTTGAGCACGCCGATGCAGATCAGGTCGCGTCCCTGATAGTCCCGATCGATCTGGGCGGCCAGCTCGGCCACCCGCTTTTCCAGCTCCTCTGGCGGGATCAACACCCGCAGCCTGTTTTCCTTTACCGCCGCCATGGCGTAAGATCCCCTTACTTTTGACTTTCGACTCTCAAGGTTGACGATCAAGGCCGACGATGACTACCGTCCAGGAGCTGAATCTCCTTCACCGGCACTACTCGGACGTCTCCCACCGCTTCCGGGCGGCGTGGACGTTCCACCAGTTTCTCCAGAGCCTCAACAAGACCATCCTGCAGCGCTCCGACGACCACAGCTCCCCCGACTTCCAGCGTCTGTACGCGGAGCTGAAAGAGGTCTCGCAGAACCTCAACGCTTTTGAGGGAGAGCGCATGCGAGCCCGCCTCGACATCGTCGATCGACGGCTGAGCGAGCTGATCCTGGCGCTCGAGGAGGAGGATAACAGAGTCGCTCCGTACTTTTTCCGCCAGTTCTTCCGGCGGGTGAAGAGCTACGACGAGAAGATTCTGACCCAGCTCGTCAAGTTCTATCTCTACACCCATCCGGGCGAAGCCTGGCCCCCCGACCGGCTCGACAAGGTGGACTTCCTGCTCGCCCGGCTGAGCGAGGAAGAGGACGACCGCACCGGCGAGCCGATCCTCGGCGACTCGCGCCGGCTCGGCGAGATCTTCCAGGGGCTCTGGCAGCTCCTCGGGACCCACCCCCCGGATCCGCAGCTCGTCGAAGCCAACCGCCGCGAGATCGAGACCGTGCGCGCCTCCCTCGCCGACATGGAGAGCCTCGACCAGCTCAACGACTCCCAGCTCGTCCGCCGCTTCCGCGAGATCAAGCACGGCCTCGGCAACTTCTACTTCGAGCCCTCCCTGCTGCTGCCGGTCCAGGAGACCAACCTGGCCCTCAAGAACCGCATCCAGAAGCTCTACCGGCAGGAAGAGCGGCGCATCGTGTCGGAGTACCAGCGCGTCTTCGAGCTGGAGCGCGAGGTGCCCCTCGACACCGAGCTGGACCAGGACCTCGCCCAGTTCCGCGAGGAGATCGAGGCGTTCGAAAAGCAGCTCCAGAGCCAGGAGTTCAAGCTCGACTCCCTGGCCCAGATCCGCCAGCGCGTGCGCTCGCTCCTGCCGCGCCTGACCGCCGCCTCGAACGTCATGGAACGGCCGGCCAATCGGCCCCCCGACACCGGCGAGTACACCATCAACAACGCCGGCCTCGCCGCCACCGCGCCGATGGAGCGGCACGAGGACGTCCTGGGCGAGCACTACCGCAACATGATCACGACGTTGCGCGAGGTGAACCCCGACCTGCCGCCCGAGCGGGTCGTGCTGCTGCCCGAGATCTACCCGCTCCGCCTGGAGCCGCGCGAGGTGACCGCCTACCGGCGGGTCTTCGGCCGCAAGGAGCACGACGTCGAGCTCGAGCGCTTCCTCCTGGAAGCCGCGGCCCTGCGGGTGCGGATCAACGACGAGGCCCAGGAGATCACCAGCATCCTCGACGAGACCTCGGTGACCGGCGATGCCCCGATCTACAACCGCGCGCGCGCCACCGCGCGCCTGGCCGACTCGTACCTCTGGCGCTTCCAGCACCTGCTCGACGAGCGGCTGTTCTCCGGCGATCTGTCGGAAGGGCGCCAGATCCAGCTCCTGCGCATGCGTCTGATGCGGGACTACTCGGGCCTCTGGCTGCTCGCCTACAAGCCGGTGCTGTCCCAGCGCCGTCCCGGAGGGACGCTGGTCTGACGACGGCCGCCGGGGTCGCCCTGCGCGACGCCACGGCCGACCCCGCCGCCCTGGAGCTGTTCCTGCAGCTCCCGGCCACGGTCTATCGCGAGGATCCCGACTACTCGGCAACCTCGCGGCAGGCCGTCCTCGCGGGCCTCCGGCGGCCCGAATTCGAAAGCTCCCAGCGGGTCTGGGTGGCCCTGGAAGGCGGCCGGCCGGCCGCCCGGATCGTCGCCCGTCTCTCCCCACAGCTCGAGGATGAGCGGGGCCGCCCCTACGGCCTCCTCGGCTTCTTCGAGGCGCTCGACCGCCCCGCCGCGGTCGGCCGGCTCTTCGAGGAGGCGGTGGCGTGGCTGCGTGAAGCCGGGGCCGGGCCGATCCTGGGACCGATGGACGGCGACACCTGGCACCGCTACCGGATCAACCTCGGACCCTTCGACGAGCCCCCCTTTCTGCTGGAGCCCTACAACCCACCCTATTACGCCCGGCTCTGGGAGGGCCACGGCTTCCGCGTGCTCGAAAGGTACTACTCCAAGCGGGTGTACGCCGGAGAGGTCGTGGACTTCTGCGCCCCGCGCGCCCGGGCCGCCCTGGACGCGGGATACCGCCTGCGGACCCTCGACCCGGCGCGCTTCGAAGAGGAGCTGAAGGTCCTCTATCGCCTGTCGCGGGTGATCTTCGCGCGCAACTTCCTTTACACCGAGATCTCCGAGGCCGAATTCGTCGCCCTCTACGCCGGCTCGCGGCCGATCCTCGACTCCCGGCTGGTGCTCTTCGCCCATGCGCCTGACGCCTCCCAGACCCGGGAGGAGATCGGCTTCCTGTTCGCCTACCCGGACCGCTTTCAGGCCGTGGCCGCCATGCGTGGTGGGACGGGGCCGCTCGCCAAACTGCGTTTCCTGATGCACCGCAACGAGATCGGGGCGGTGGACTTCAAGACGCTGGGAGTGCTGCCCGAGCACCGCCGCTCCGGCGTCGCCGCGGCCCTGTTCCACCGGGGGCACCAGACCGCCCTCGACTGTGGCTTCCCCGTCGCCAACCACTGCCTCTACAAGGAGGGGAACCCCTCGGGAGACCTCGACGGCGGCGCCGGCCGCCTGCTGCGGACCTATCACCTCTACCAGCTCGACGAGCGGCCGGGCGCGTGACCGATCCCGCCGGCACCGGCTCCAACGTTCTGGCTGTCCTGCGTGACGTGGCGCGCCGCGTCCCTGACCGGCCGGCCCTGGTGATGGGGGAGGGACGCACGATCTCCTTCTCCCGCCTCTGGGAGCGCATCGACCGCGCCTCGGTGGGGCTGCGGCAACGCGAGATCAACCCCGGCGACCGCGCCATCGTGATGATCCCGATGTCGATCGACCTCT
>DATAHG010000820.1:0-2507 GCA_036263295.1 Thermoanaerobaculia bacterium
CGGCTCGCTTGACGAATACGGCGACCGCTCGGACGTGCCGGTCCTGCCCATCCAGATCGCCGAGGACAAGGCCCCACAGCCGGGCAGCTTCATCCGCTACGACACCACGCTCCGCCTGCGCGCCTCGCCGCAAGATCTCCAGCTCATCGTCTACGACCTGGTCGGCGGCAAGAGCTTCGCGGAGCGGGTCCGTGTGGAGCCGCCCCAGTAGAGACAAAGCCGCGGCCGGTCTCTCGGCAAGAAAATACGCTTCTTGAAGTCGGATTCATCCGACGCTGCCCTTGTAGCCCGGGAATTCATTCCCGGGCGGGGCGCGCCGCCGGAAACAAGCCGACCTGATGAGAAGTTCTGCTTGTTTTTTCCAAGTTCGCGAGACTTTGTCAAAAATAAGCCGACCCGGCGAGAAGTTCACCTTGTTTTCTCCAAGTTCGCGGGACCTTGCCAAAAACAAGCCGACCGGGCGAGAAGCTCGCCTTGTTTTTTCCAAGTTCGCGAGACTTTGCCAAAAACAAGCTGACCCGGCGAGAAGTTCGCCTTGTTTTTTTCAATTTCGCGGGACCTTGCCAAAAACAAGCTGACCGGGCGAGAGGGTCGGCTTGTTTTTTCCAAGTTCGCGGGGCTTTGCCAAAAATAAGCCGACCCGGCGAGAAGTTCGCCTTATTTTTTCCAAAGTCCCGAGGCTTTGCCAAAAACAAGCCGACCGCCGGATCTCAGGCCGCCAGCTCCTCCAGCACCGCGGTGAGCAGCCGCCAGAAGCGCCCGACCGACTCGATGTGGACCCGCTCGTCCGGCGAGTGGGGGAACTCGATCCGCGGTCCGAACGAGATCATGTCCATCCCCGGGCATTTCTCTCCGATCACCCCGCACTCCAGGCCGGCGTGAACCGCGCGGATCTCCGGCTCGGCTCCGAAAGTACGCTCGTGGACCCGGCGGACCGCCGCGAGGAGCGGCGAGGAGAGGTCCGGCTGCCAGGCCGGGTAGCCCTCGTTCTCCTCGACCCGGGCGCCGGCTAGGCTGGCCACCGCGCGCAGGCGCTGGCGGGTGGCCCGCAGGGCCGAGGCGACCGAGCTGCGGGTGCTCTGGAGGAGCGCCACCACCGGCTCGCCGGCCTGCCCTTGGACGCTCGCCAGATTGGTGCTCGTCTCGACCAGGCCGGGGATGTCGCGGCTCATCGCCAGCACGCCGTGGGGGAGGGCCTCCAGCAGGGCGAGGAGGGCGCGGGTCGAGTCCTCGCTCCAGGCCTGGCCGGCCGCGGGGGCGTCCGCGATCTCGCAGCGCAGGTCCGGCTCGACAGCCCGCAGCTCGGCCTCGATCGCGCTCAGCTCCCGCTCGACCGCCTGGCGCAGGGCGGCCGCCTGGCCGGGGCCGGCGATCAGCTCGGCGGTGGCCTCGCGGGGGATGACGTTGTGCTTGTCGCCGCCGCGGCAGCTCGCGAGGCGGAACGGCTGCTCCGTGAAGGCCGCGAACAGGGCGCGGGAGAGGATCTTCACGGCGTTGCCGCGCTGCAGGTGGATGTCGAGCCCGGAGTGCCCCCCCTGGAGGCCGGAGACCTTGACCGTGAGGGCGGCCGAGCCCTGCGGCACGGCGGCGCTCTCGGCCGGCAGAGTCGTACGGCTCCCGGCGGCGCCGGCGCACCCCACCGTCACCGCCCCCTCCTCCTCGGAGTCGAGATTGAGCAGGCGGCGGCCGGTGACCAGCGCCGGATCGAGCCGGCGGGCCCCCTCCAGGCCGATCTCCTCCTCGACCGTGAAGAGCAGCTCCAGCGGACCGTGGACGAGGTCCGTCGAATTGATCAGGGCGAGCATGGCGGCGACCCCGATGCCATTGTCCGACCCCAGGGTCGTCCCGGTCGCCTTGAGGAACTCCCCGTCGCGGCGCGGCACGATGAGGTCGCGCTGGAAGTCGTGGACGACGTCCGAGTTCTTCTCGTTCACCATGTCCAAGTGGGCTTGGAGAACGGTGATGGGCGCCCCCTCGCGGCCGGCGGTCCCCGGCTTCTCGACGACCAGGTTGCCCCCGTCGTCCAGGCGATGGCGCAGGCCGTGGCGCTCCGCGGTGGCGATGACATAGCGCCGCATCGCCTCCTCGTTGCGCGACCCCCGGGGGATCGCCAGGATGTCGTCGAAAGGCTGCCAGAGAATCTGCGGCTCGAGAGTCGAAACGAAAGTCATCCGAGGCTCCTCCTTTTCCGAAGGGGGATTCTATCCGTTATCCTCGGCCGGTCATCTCGAAAGGAGCCGTTCCATGTCCGCTCACCGCCTGTCGCTCACCCTCTGCGCCGCGCTGCTGTTGTCCCCGGCCATCCTGCCCGCCCAGACCGCCACCGCCCCGGCCCGCCCGGCGGAGCCGGCCGTCCAGGCGATCCGGGCCCTGGAGGAGCGCCGCTTCGCCGCCATGCTCCACCGCGACGCCGAGGCGCTCGCCGCCATCCTGTCGGACGACCTCACCTACACCCATTCGAGCGGCCAGCTCGAAACCAAGGCCCAATTCCTGGAATCAATCCGCAA
>DATAHG010000821.1:0-7278 GCA_036263295.1 Thermoanaerobaculia bacterium
GGAAGAGAACCTCGCCCCCGGATTTCTCCAGATACGGCAAGGTGTGCTCGATGTACAGGCGGTAGGCCTCGGCTCCGCTGATCGGTTCGGGAGGCGCGAGATGAGGCGCCGCCGAGTAATCGGCGACCGGCCGGAAGCGCAACAGGTTGAGCATCACGACACTGCCGGTGATGCCCCGGCTCAGGAAGGCTCTTCCCGTCTCCTGGGTGGGCTCGAGATAGGTTGTCATCCTCTCCTCAGCGCGACTGCGCGCCTCCGTAGTACGTGTACCGTATTAATTCATCCAGGTCCGTCGCCCTGACCCTCATCCCAGGTTGGACGATCGCATTCTGATAGATCGCGTCCACGATCGCCGGGTCGGCCGCGAAAAAGTCCCAGCGGGAGCCGTCGATCCCGGCGCAGAAAAGCGAAACCCGATCGGTCAGATATTGCGCGAGCGATCGCGACCGTGCCGCATCCCAGAAGTCGTGAATCCAGTCGTCCAGATTTTCGACCGGTTCTTCCACCGCGAAGAAATCCCACCATTCATCGATCAGGCCGTCGGCCACGGCTTCCAGAAACCGGCCTTCGACGTATTTCCAGGAAGCATGCTCGCTCGACTCCGCGAGGATCGCGGACCGGGCGTGGTCCGGAACCAGCAGGTACTCCTCCCGGCAGCTCAGGACCCATCGGTGCGCCGCCAGCTCCCGCCGGACCGGCGCGACCAGACGCGCGAAATCGGACAGGCCGTCCTCGATGACCGTCACCGCCTCCGGAGCCTGTCCGATCGGCAGAGCGTCCACCCGGCCAGGCCGGAAAACCGCGCCGGATCGGGAGATCGATACGCCTTTCACGTCTTCAGCATTGCCTCGATCCAACCGCGAAGGGGGGCTTCCATGTCGGGCCGGTCGCGGAGATAGGCGCGCAGCCACAGCGCCCGGGTCGGCCACACCGGGAAGCGGCGTCTCGCGGCCTTTTCGAAAGGATCCAGCTCGAGCAGCTCCCGGAAAAGACGGGCCAGCTCCACGCTGTCCTGGGTTCCGCCGCTCATCACGTCGGCCAGAAAACGGGAGAAAGGCTCGCGGTCCTCGGCCGGATCGTATTCTTCCTTGAAAAAATTCCGGGCGGTCTGATCGACGCGGCGGCGCCGCCGGTCGGCCAGCCACTCCTCCATCACGATCGCGGTGGACGAATAGCGTCCATGCCACTTGTGGTGGCGGGTCGCGGCGTCCATGGCGGTCTCCGCCTGCTCCGTGGTCTCGGGGTCCTCAGCCAAGGGGAGGACCTCGCGGACCTTGCGGCGCTCGCGGCGCAGCTCGATGGCCTTGACCAGAGGACGATTGCGGCGGTCCGCCTGGGCGCTGTGCCAGGCCTTGTAACGGACCTCCTTGGCATACTCCTCGGCCTTGCGCTCGTCCGGAGGCTTCCTGTCTTTCACGGTAAAACGAGTCTAGCACGCAGCCCGGGAACGGACCCGGCCTCTCCCTTGTTACAGTCCCCGGGAAGCCCGGGGATCGCGGGACAGCGGCCCCCGAGGGCGTTCCGGAGGAGAGACGAAATGGACGACAAGAGCTGCGAGATCAACCAGAGCCGCCAGGTAGCCCCGCATCAGTTCCCCGACCCGGTCCTCGACCTGCCCGCCCGCGAGGGCACGCAGAGCGCCGTGCTGGCCGGCGGCTGCTTCTGGTGCACCGAGGCCGTCTTCCAGGAGATCGAGGGCGTGCTCGGCGTGACCTCGGGCTACGCGGGGGGGACGCCCGAGACCGCCGACTACCAGGCCGTCTGCTCGGGCCGGACGGGGCACGCCGAGGCGATCGAGATCCACTACGACCCGTCCCGGGTGAGCTACGGGCAGTTGCTCAAGGTCTTCTTCTCGGTGGCGCACGACCCGACCCAGCTCAACCGCCAGGGCGCCGACCAGGGGACCCAGTACCGCTCGGCCGTCTTCTACCACGACGACGAGGAGAAGCGGGTGGCCGAGGCGTACATCCGCCAGCTCAACGAAGCCCGGGTCTATGACAAGCCGATCGCGACCACCCTGGAGCCCCTGCCGGCCTTCTACGAGGCCGAGGCGTACCATCAGGATTACGCGGAGCGCAACCCCATGCAGCCGTACATCCTGTTCACCTCGGCCCCGAAGGTGGCGAAGCTCAGGAAGCAGTATCCGGAGCGGTTGAAGCAGTTGTCATAGGCTTGAGGTCTCCCGCACCAGATCCTCGGGGATAAGTGAATAGACAAAGGCATCGCTCGGCCGGCCCTGGAAATAGAGCCGGTTCCGAGCGATGCATTCCTTGCGGGCTCCCACCGCCTCGGCGACGCGCTGGCTCGCCAGGTTGTGCGTGAGCACGACGATCTCCAGTCTCGTCAGACCGAGATCGTTGAAGCCGATGTCCGCCGCCATCAAGGCCGCGGCTCTTGCCACGCCTCGCCCGGTAAAGGGTGTGCCGACCCAATATCCGAGGTTCCCGATCTTATAGATCGGGTTGAGCTGGTTGATGCCGGTTCCGCCGATGACCTTGCCGGAAGCCAGCTCGAAAATGCCCAGCGGAAACTCCGATCGGTTTTGCCAGGAGGCTTCGCAGTGCCGCATCCACTGTTCCGCATCCTGCAGGCTGTAGTCCGGATGGCACCAGGGCATCCAATACGACAGCTCATTTAACGACTCACGTACCGAGGCGTGGAAGGCAGGCGCGTCGTTCAGGGCAAAGGGGCGAACCAGGATGCCGTCTTTTTCTCGCATACGCAGGTTGAGTCCGTCCGGCTCGTTCACATCCCTGATCTGCTCTCTCTTCCGAGCGGCTTGTGCTCCACCCCGCACGCCGGGCAATGCCAGCCCGGTATATTCGAAAGCTCACCTCCGCAGAGGGGACAGATCCACCCTTCGAAAGGTCTCACCCTGTCGAGCGCCTCCTGGAGTTGCGGCTCCGGGGTGTGCTTGAGGGACGCAATCGTAGCGGCCAGCGCGGCAAGGGACAGACCGATCCGCATTCCCCAGATCCAGGCTTCGTCGGGCGGCTCGACCGGCAACGCCCAGAGGGCGAACGCCATCAAGCCCAGAACGATCGCACCCGCGACCTTGAAACCTCGCCGCGTCCGCGTCGCTGAGTGAGGGTCGCGGCCGCAGAGCGCACAGTGCCAGCGCTTCCAGAATCCGAGCGGTATGAGCGGAATCCAGTAAAGGTGAAGCACGTCGAAAGTCCGCAGTTGCACGGCGAGGCGTGGACCCGCGCAGGTGCGACAGAAATCGTTCCGGAAGGCGACCTGACGCGGGCGCCAGTTGTAGATACCGTGGATCACGATCATAGATATCACCAGTGTACCCGACGGAGCACGCCTCCGGCTCCAGCCTTCTCCCTGTCCCGCCCAAAGATCTTTGAGCACCCTATAGAATTCGAAGGCTAACTCCTTCTCTTGCTCAAGCTCGCGGCCTTCTCCCAAGTTCCGTTGTGGATTCCACCCATCCAGGGTGTGTATCGGAGAAGAGGAGGATTGGATGAGGCATTTTCTGAGGAACCGGACGGCCCTGCGGGCCTTCGCGGCCACGGCGCTGCTGCTGTCCGCCATCGCTTTGCCGGCGCAGGACAACGCGGACAAGGCTTCCGGGGCGTCCGGGACGCCCGGCGCGATCCATCTCAAGTCCCGGACCTTCACCCCGCCACCCGGCGTAGAAACCGGCCTGCGCGATACCCTGCAGAAGGCCCGCCGCGACACGGTCGGCCTGATTCAACTCGACGAGATCCCGGACGGCTCCGTGCGCGCTCAGCTCGAACGCGCCGGGGTCGTGCTGCTCGACTACGTGCCTGACAACGCCTGGATCGCCAAGTTGCCGGCCGATATCGACCGCGCGGCCGCGGTCTCCGGCGTGCGGTGGATCGGCCGGCTGCTCCCGCAGGACAAGCTGGCGCCGGGCCTCCTCGCGAAAGCCCGGGGGCTCGCGCAGAAAGGCTCGATGACGCTCGACGTCGAGGCCGTCCCGGGCTCTTTCGAAGAGGCCGTGGCGCGGATCGAGGCCCTCGGCGGACGCGTCGAGGAGCGGGATGAAACCCTTTCTTCATTGCGGATTTCGTTGCCGCGCGCCGCCGTCCAGAGCCTGGCCGAATCGGACGCGGTGATCTGGATCTCCCCCGATCTGCCGCGCCGCGCTTTCAACAACTTCATGCGGTCGAACGCGCGGATCAATCAGGTCCACCAGGCGCCGTACGGGCTCACCGGGGCCGGCGTCCAACTCGGCATGTGGGACGGCGGCCAGGTCTTCGCCCATACCGATTTCGGTACCCGTCTCACCGTGGTCGAGCCGGGCACGGTAGACGCGCACGCCACCCACGTGGCGGGCACCATGGCCGGCAGCGGCCAGCGCAGCGTCAATTTCGGATTCCCCGCCAACCACTTCCGCGGCGCCGCCCACGGCGCCGACATCCTCAACTGGGATTTCCTGGGGACTCCGTACTCCGAGCACAACGCGGCGATCAACACCTACGGCATCGACAACTCCCAGAACTCCTGGGGCGCCGACGTCAGCACCGCGAACGGCAACTGCGCCCTCTACGGCGATTATCACTTTTATTCGCGGGAGTACGACCTGATCGTCAACGGCACCTACGGCCGCAAGATCCCGGTCGTCTTCGCCGCCGGCAACGAGCGCAACGACGGCGATTGCAGCATGAGCAGCACCGCGCCGTTCCTCAATTACTCGGTGGTGCCGCCACCGGCGACCGCCAAGGATGTGATCGCGGTCGGGGCCATCAACGGCGACGACAGCGCCATGACGGAGTTCAGCTCCTGGGGTCCGACCGACGACGGCCGGATCCGGCCCGACATCGTGACGGCCGGCTGCAACGCCGGCTCCAATCCGTTCCCAGCTATCGTCTCGACCTCGGTGACCAACGGCTACGCGGGGAGCTGCGGCACCTCGATGGCCGCCCCGGCGGTGTCCGGATCGATCGCCCTGCTGCTGCAGCGCTATCGCGCCGTCTGCCCGGCCACCGGGACCGACCCGCTGCCCTCCACGATCAAGGCCCTGCTGATCCATTCCGCCCGCGACCTGGACGACTCCTCGTCGTTCCTCAATCGTGGACCCGACTACGCCTCCGGCTACGGCGCGATGGACGTCCAGGCCGCCGTCGACATGCTGCCGTTCCATCATGAGGATCAGGTCAGCAACGGCCAGATCGATACATTCCAGATCGTCGTCACGCGCCAGACCGATCTCAAGGTGACGCTGGTGTGGGACGACCCGGCCGCCGCCGCGAACGCCAGCGTCGCCCTGATCAACAACCTCGATCTCTGGCTGGAGGATCCCAACGGCGGCATTCACCGGCCGTGGATCCTCAATCCCAGCTCGCCGGCCAACGCCGCCACTCGCAATGTGGACAACCGCAACGTGGTCGAGCAGGTGGTGGTCGATAACGTGACCGGTCTGATCGCCGGCACCTGGACGATCAAGGTCCGGGGCACCAGCGTGCCGAGCGGTCCGCAGAGCTATACCCTGGTGAGCGAGCACCTGCAGGTGGCGGACTCCTCCTGCGACGGCGCCCCGGCGGCCGACGCCTGGATCATGGACAAGGACGTCCCGCTGTCCCCGGTCGATCCCGGTACCGAGCCGAACCCGGACAACGGCCCGATGTGGGAGAGCAATCACATTTGGGTGCGCTACGACGACCTCGGCAATCCGGGGCATCTGAGCCCGGAAGTGGGCCAGCCGAACTACGTGAACGCCATCGTGAAGAACCGCGGCACCACGACGCTCAACACGGTGCGGGTGAAGTTCTACGTCGCGAGCTCCTCGACCGGCCTCGGCTGGCCAGAGGGCTGGACACTGATCGGCGAACGGACGGTCGTCAACCTGCCCGCGGGCCAACAGAAAACGGTGAACGTCCGCTGGGATCCCCCGGGGATCGGTCACTTCTGCCTGTACGTCCGCCTGATCTCGGATCAGGACCCGATGGCCTCCGCCGAGGGCCCGAGCGTCCAGGCCAATGCCAAGAACAACAACAATATCGCCTGGCGCAACGTCGATGCCTACGACGTCTTCGCCGAGGGCCCGGTCGTGGTGCTCTTCGGCAACACGCTCCGGACGCGGGCCGCGATCGGCCTGAACTTCAACATCAAGCCGGATCCGAAGGGCGGCACGCTCCTCGATTTCGCCCAGGTCCGCGTGCGGATCGACGATCGTCTGGCCCAGCTCATCGCCGAGCAGGGGATCCGGACCGAATTCCCCGGATTCGAAAGGATTGACGACCACACGCTGCAAATGGCGCAACCGACCGCGTTCTTCCCGGACCTTCCGATCGGCGGCTGGGAAGAATACCCGCTGGAGATCGAGGTCACGCCCAGGCTCCAGATCTGGAATCAGGAAACCTACATCCTCGACATCCAGCAGAACTTCCCGGCGGATAGCAAAGCTCCCTCCCCCACCGCCATCAAGTTCGATCCGGAGGATCCCAACATCGGAGGCGTCCGGTTGGAGATTCGCTCGGTGACCCCGAAGGAATAACCTGCCTCAAGCCAGCCCGGACCCGCGAGGGGCTCCGGGCTGGCTGCCTCCGACATCAGACGGGTGCGGCGGCTACGGCAGCTTGGCCGCGAGCACGTCGACCTTTTCGATGGACGGGGGCTGCGAGAAAAGCTCGGATGCGTTGGCCATGAGCGCCGCCGCGACGCGGCCCGACAGGTGAGCCTGCCGGCCGGCGTCGTCCGGGAACGCATCGAAGATTCCGAAGGTCGAAGGCCCGAGCTGAATACCAAACCACGCCACCGTGGCCGGCTCTTCCTGAACCAGAGCGAGGCCGGACTTCAGAAAAGCCGCGACCTCGGCTTCCTTGCCTTCTTTGGCCTCGAGACGAACGAAGAGTGCTGTCTTCACCATGGACTCACCTCCCTTTTCCTTGACCATGCTATCAGAAGCCGGATCGGCCCCATGGGCGAGGGTTCCGCGAGCGCTCCAACGTTTCTATTGTCCGTCGCCGACGAGTTGCAGGGCGGCCCAGAAGTACGGAGCCGCGACGGTGCGCTCGGTCTGACCGCCTCGGCCGTTCGGGATATGGATGGGGCTCCGGATCAGCTCTATCTGAGCCGCCCGGAGCGCCTCGTCTTTCGGCTTGCCGGCCTTCAAGTGGCGGTAGAAGCGCTGCATGAGCTCGGCGGTGGCCTCATCCTCGACGCGCCAGAGGCTGGCCAGCACGGAGCGCGCGCCGGCGTATTGAAAAGCCCGGGTGAGCCCGATGATGCCCTCGCCGCCGCGGATCTCCCCGCTGTCGGTCTCGCAGGCCGAGAGCACCACCAGATCCGCGTCCAATCGCA
>DATAHG010000822.1:0-1671 GCA_036263295.1 Thermoanaerobaculia bacterium
CACGGCGGAGAGTGGGCCGGACTGCTCGATCCAGGCCCGCCGGGTGGTGGAGTGGCTGCCATTGGCGCCGTTGACTCGCATCGTCATGGCGCCGCCGCCGATCAGGCGGGTGCCGTTGTCCAGCACGACCTCGTCGAACAGCGCCCCGGAGCCGGCGCCGAAGCGAAAGACCGCGGCGCCTGTGTCCACCGTGAAAGCGTTGCCGTTCTGAGTCAGGGTGAGGGGACGGATCGGCAAGGGATTCGCGACCGAGCCGTCGGTGATCAGCCGGTAATTGGCCGCGCTCCTGGGGCCGACGGTGGCCGGGAAGGCGACCATCAGCCACTGGATGGGGGCGGCGGCGGAGCGGCCGGCGTTCCAGCGCGCCAGGACCCGGAACTCGGCCGGCACCGGAGCGCCGCTCGCGTCCAACACGGCGAGCCGGGAGGTGTCGAGGACGTTCAGGCTGCGCGCCAGGGGAACCCCGGAGCGGACGACTTCCTGAGACCGGCCGATCCCGGCGGTCTCCCGGACCGTCATGACCAGCCTGGACGGGACCGGAAAGTCATAGGCCGCCGGGCTGGCGGCCTGGGCTCGCGGCGAATTGAAAAGAAAAACGGTGACAGACAGCAACAACAAAAACGGTACTGCACGACGAGTACGGCTCATGGTGCATGCCCTCTGGATCCCTTGGGGAATCCCCCAACCCGGGTGAATGGAATCCATCCGGCTTTCGCCGGTGGAGAGGCCGCACCTCCCCTGAGAACCGGAGATCCCGGCCCTGCGGAAAGCACGGCGGAAAACGCTGCTTCAGTTGTAAGGTGAGGCCAAGCTAGCAGTCGAAAAAACGATTGTCAATTACCAATGCAGCGTTATTTTTGCGAGATGATCAGAAATGTGAACCATTCCACAGAGGAGGTATGGAGAGGCTTGTCCAGGAGAGCCGTTGCACTCTCCGTGCGCTACAAGCCGAGAAGATTCCGCTCAGATTTTGGGCAGATCGCGGCGGACCGCCTCGACGACCTCTGGAAGCCGTTCGAAGCCGGACGGATAGAGCAGCCGGCGGACCGGCACCTGCCGGACCAGCCGGGCGAAGAGGTCGAGCCGGGCAGGCTGGAGGCCGACGGCTTCGACGAGGTGGGGAGAGAAAGAGTGGCGGATCAGTTCGATCACCGCATCCCTTGGAGAGACCTCGCGGAGCTCCACTGGAGCGTCCCGATTCGCCAAACGCTCCGGCAGATAAAGGCAGGTCAGGGGACGAGAATCGGTGCAGAACACGCCGAACCCGTCTGGGCCCACTGGGACCCGGCGCTTGGCCAACTCGGGAAGGACGAGCGGCAGGTGCTCGAACGCTTCCAGGAAATGAGCGGCCTCGTCCGGCCACATCCGCATCTGGGGATAGCCAGGACGGCCGAGGAACGCGCCGTCTTGCTCCTCGACGGGCAGGAGGTCGTCGGTCAGGAGCTCACCTCCGGCTCTCATGAAGGCCGCGGCGAGACCTGTTTTCCCGGCGCCATGAGTCGAGAGAAACGCCACCGCCTGTTTCCCGATCGTGACGGCCGAAGCGTGCAGGGCGGGAATACCGCGGCTTTCCAGCCAGTAGGCGAGCACGGGTCCGAGCAGCCGGATCTCGACCAGGGAGGAGTAACGCGGAGCGAGGAGGTGGCAGTCGATCCGCCCAGGCCGGAGATA
>DATAHG010000823.1:0-4443 GCA_036263295.1 Thermoanaerobaculia bacterium
TGAAGACCAACGCCGCCCGGCTTCTCGACAGCCTCGGCATCCCCTACGAGCTGCGCTCCTACGAGGTCGATCCGGAGGACCTTTCGGCCGGCACCGTGGCGCGCAAGATCGGGCTCCCCCTGGAGCAGGTCTGGAAGACCCTGGTGGCGCGCGGCGACCGCTCCGGGGTGATCCTCGCCGTGGTGCCGGGGGACGCCGAGCTCGACCTCAAGGCCCTCGCCCGTCTCTCCGGCGACCGTAAGACCGAGGTGGTGGCGCTGCGTGAGGTGCAGCCGCTCACCGGCTACGTGCGCGGCGGGGTCACGGCGCTCGCCGGCAAGAAGGACTATCCGGTCTACGTCGACGAGACGGTCGAGCTCTACGACGTCATCTCGGTTTCGGCCGGGATGCGCGGCCTGCAGATCCTTCTGGCGCCGGCCGACTACCTGCGGGCCACCCGGGCGACGGCCGGCGCGATTTCGGGCTGGTCCTGATCCGGTCGGGGGCTGATCCATTCCAGCGTTTTTGACATAGAATTCTCTCGATGCGCTCGTGACCGGGTGCTTCACCTCCTCCCTGTCCCTCGCGCCGCTCCCGATCCCTCACTGCGCTCCGATGAGAGTGACGACCGACCGCCCTATGGAAGCCTTCGCACCGCCTTCATTTCTAGCGGCGATCGGACGGCGCGCCCTGCCGGCGTCGGCGACCATCCCCAACCTGCTGCACGTCCTGAACGGCGACTGCGCCGCCGACCAGCTCCGGGATTCCGGGGTGCCGGGGCGGATCACCGTGTCGGCCGACGTGCTGCACGAGGGGCCGGTGCCGGCCGGTCTGAGCCTGGAGCGCTGGCGCAAGACGCGGGCGCGCTATCTCGCGGAGAGCGGCTACGGGGACTACGACCAGTGCCTGACGACGCTCACCCAGTGGGACCGTGCCCTGGAGGGGTACCGCTCGTACGACGAGGTCGTCCTCTGGTTCGAGCACGACCTGTTCGACCAGCTCCTGCTGATCCGCCTGCTGGACTGGTTCTCGACCCGCGACCTCGGCCTCACCCGGCTCAGCCTGATCTCGATCGCCGAGCACCCGGCGGTGCCGCGCTTCATCGGCATGGGCCAGCTCACCCCCGAGCAGATGGCGGGGCTGATGGACCGGCGCCAACGCGTCACCGGCGCCCAGACGGTGCTTGCCCGCCACGCCTGGCGGGTCTTCTCGGCCCCCGAGCCGGTGGGCATCGAGCTGCTCCTCAAGCGCGACACCTCGGCCCTGCCGTTCCTGGAGGGGGCGTTGCGTCGTCATCTGGAGGAGTTCCCGGCGGTCCGCAACGGCCTGTCGCGCACCGAGGAGGAGATCCTGACCGTGCTGGCGGAGGGGTCCACCACCTTCGAGGACCTCTTCCGCACCGTCCAGGCGCTGGAGGAGCGCCCCTATCTCGGGGACACCACCTTCCTGCGCATCGTCCGCGAGCTGGCGGCCCGCCCCTGGCCGCTGGTACGGCTGGAGCCGGGAGCCAACGACTCCTTCCGCGCCCAGCACGTGACGCTCACCTCCACCGGCACGGCGGTGCTCGCCGGCAAGGAGGACCGCGTCCGCCTGCATGGCATCGACCGCTGGCTCGGCGGGGTCCACCTCTCCGGCGGGGAGGCCGCCTGGCGCTGGGACGCCGAGCGCGGCCGGATGGTCAGCCTGGCTTTGTAGAGAACATCCGCCGGAATACCCACGACAGCAGCGCGATCACCAACCCGACCAGGATGGCAATGCCGCCGGCGATCAGGTTCTTGGTCTCGGCGCTCGCCGCCAGCGCCACACAGACCAGGACGGCGGCGATCGGGATCAGAGGCCCGCCGGGCAGGCGGATGGCGCGCTGGGCGTCGGGGTACTTGCGCCGCAGCACCGGCACCGCCGCCGCCGTGCCGATGTAGGTGGCGAGGCGGGCGATCACCGACAGGGTGGCGAGCCCCTTGAAGCTGCCGGAGAGGGCGAGAGGGATGGCGATGGCGGTCTGGGTGACGATCGCGATCGCCGGGGTCCGATATTCCGGGTGGAGCCGGGCCAGGATGCCCGGTCCGAAGCCGTCGGCGGCCAGGGCGTAGAGGTAGCGCGGGCCGGCGAGCACGGTGTTGCTGTTCGTCCCCAGGATCGAGACCACCGCGCCGAACGTCAGCAGCCAGCCTCCCCAGGAGCCGAGGAAGAGCTGGGCGGCATCCGCGAGCGGGGTCTTGGAGTCAGCGAGGTTCGGCAGGGTGCCGAGCGCCACCCACTGCACCGCCGTGTAGATCAGCGTCACGATCACGATCTGCGTGATCAGGGCGAACGGGACGTCGCGCCGCGGATTCTTGAACTCGCCGGCCGGAGCGGCGGTGTTCTCGAAACCGGCGTAGGCGAAGAGGAGCAGCAGCGCCGCCTCGCCGAAGGCGCCCTGCTGGGGAGCCGGCTGGCTGCGCGCCAGGTCGGACGAGACGTAGAAGATCCCCACCCCAATGAAGATCAGCAGCGGAGCGGTCTTGGTGATCGCCAGGAAGACCGCCGTACGCACGCCGGATTTGACCCCGACCACGTTGATGGCGGTGAGGACGAGCAGCGGGGTGACGATCGCCGCCGTCTGCCCCCAACCGCCGGCCGCCGCGGGCCAGAGGAAGGTCAGGGCCTGGGCGAAGCCGACCGACAGCGAGGCGACCGAGGAGACGCGGGCCAGCCAGGTCATCCACCCTACTTCGTAGCCGACCAGTTGGCCGAAGGCGCTGCGGGTATAGAGATAGGCGCTGCCGGGACCGTCGAAGTAGCTGGCCGCCTCGGCGAAGCAGAGCACCAGGAGGAGCACGGCGAAGCCGGCCAGGATGACCGCGCCGACGCTCGCGAAGCCGAGGATCGCGGTGGCGGCGGCCGGCAGCAGGTAGACGCCGCTGCCGATGACGTCGTTGACCGAGAGGCCGACGATCTCCCAGCGCGAGACGGCCCGGCGGAATCCGGGGCCTTCGGCGGGCTCTGGCGTGATCTCCGGTGTAGCCATCGATCCCATTGTTCCCATCGGTCCCATCGGTCCTCCTTGGAAGCCTAGAGCTCGATCGGCGCCCCGACGGTCTCGGGGAGGGTCCACACCCAGGCTCCGGCCAGGGCGGCGAAGGCGGCGGCCAGGGCGAGCCCCCCGGCCAGTCCCCAGCGCCCCTCGACGCCGGTGATGATCAGCGGCGCCAGGAACTGGACGCCGCGGGTCACGTTCATGATCACCGACATGGCGCTGCCGCGCACCCGGGTCGGGAACAGCTCGGAAAAGTAGGGCCCGTAGCAGGACCAGGTGCCGGTCCCCACCCCGGCCACGAACAGGAACACCAGGCCGAGCAGCGGCGTCTCGGAGAACACCCCCGAGAACAGCGCCACCAGGGCGAGCCCCAGGGCGTTGATGGCGCAGTAGAGGGTGAAGGCGCGGCGCCGCCCGATCGCATCCGACACCCAGCCGAAGGTCAGGTATCCGGTCGCCGAGCCGGCCACGAAGACCAGCGACCAGAGGCCGGAGCCGACGATCGACAGTCCCCGCTCGCGCTTGAGGAAGTCGGGCAGCCAGACCACCGCGAACCAGTAGGCCGACATGTTGAGGCCGGTCAGCACGAAGGCGCGGGTGAACAGGCTCGCCATGTCGGGGGCCACGAGTTGCGCGAGGATCGGCCGGCGGGCGCGCTCCCGGTCCCCTTCGGCAAGCTGCCGCCGGTGCTCCAGCCAGACGTCCGACTCCGGCAGATGGCGCCAGGCGAGGAGGACGAGGAGCGGCAGGGCGGAGAGCAGGAAGGTGGCGCGCCAGCCGATGGCGGGCGCCACGAAGGAGCCGACGATGGCGGCGAGTCCGAGCCCGGCCGGCGCGCCGCTCTGGGCTACGGCGCCGTAGCGTCCACGCAGGGCCGGCGGAAAGGTCTCGCCGAGCATGGCCTGCCCGCCCCCCCAGGTGCCGCCGATGCCCAGGCCGGCCAGGGCGCGGCCGGCGAGCAGGACGCCGAAGCCTGGGGCGAGGCCGCAGGCGGCGTTGCCGATCGAGAAGGCGGCGATCGACAGGGCCAGCGAGACGCGCCGCCCGAAGCGGTCGCTCAGCCAGCCGAACAGGAAGCCGCCGACGCCGGTCATCCCGACCCCCACGCCGGTGAGCCAGGCCCGGTCCGCGGCCGAGAAGCCGAGCTGGTCCTGGATGGACTGCAGGACGAACGACAGCAGCATCAGGGAGTAGAAGCCCGTGCACCACGCACCCCAGGCGAGGGCGAGGATGCGCCGGTGCTCTCCCACGGGGCGGTCGTGGAGGCTCAGGCGGGCGGGGGACGATGACGCGAGCACTGGAGGAGGATCCTAACCCAGGAAATGGTGTCGCACACCGCCGCGTTGAAGGTTGAAGAAAGTGACCCGGAGATGCCCTCGATGCCCAAGACCCCCGCCCTTTTTCTGCTCGCCACCCTGTTCCTCCTCGGGACCCCTCTGGCCGTGCAG
>DATAHG010000824.1:0-2879 GCA_036263295.1 Thermoanaerobaculia bacterium
TCGTCAGCACGATCGTGGCGCCGACCGCCGGGGCCGGGCCGCTCAGGGTCACCGTGCCGGTGGCGTTCAGGGTCCCCACCACCGCGCCCGGGCTGAGGCTGAACGAGACCAGATCCGGCGCCCCCGGCGGATCGTCGTCCACCAGCGCCACCGTGCCCACGTAGGGCCCGATCAGGATCGCCGGATCGGTTGGCACGCCCAGGGTCACCGTCTCCAGGCTCTCGGTGGCGAGGTCGTCGATCGGTTTGACATCGACGACAACGCGGCTGCTCCCCGCCGGGAAGGTGACGCTGGTCGAGACGGCCGTGTAATCGGTACCGTTTCCGGCCGTACCGCCGAGGTCGAGGTTAACGGTGAGCGGATTGGTCGTGCTCCCCGTCCGCCAGACGAAGAAGGTCCCGGCGTCGATGGGCTCGGCCGCGTCGGGGTCGGCCACGCTGATCGCGACCGTGGGTTTGGTGGTGCTGCCGTCGGTGTCCAGAATCGCTACGCTCGCCACGTTGCTCGCGCCGAGGGAATAGGAAGCGGACGCCGAGAGGCTGAGAATCGCCGTCTCCGAGACCTCATAGGCTGTGTCGTCCACCGGGGTGAGCGCCAGAGTGGCCGAGGCCTGGCCGGCCGGAATCGTGATCGATCCCGCCAGGGTGGCATAGTCGGTCCCGTTCGCAGCCGTGCCGGAGAGCGAATATTTGACGATCAGGCTCGCCGAGGTATCGCCGCCGCGAGAGATCAGGAAGGCCCCGTTATTCGCTCCGGTCTCGGCCGCCAGCGAATCGCTCGCGGAGACCGTCACCACCGGCAGGCCGGAGGGGGATTCGTCGTCCGCCAGATCGATCGTCGCCGAAGCGCCCGCCGATTCGATGCGGAACGCCGGATCACTCACCAGCGACATCGTGATCGTTTCGGCCCCTTCGACCAGATTGTCGTCGAGGACCGGAACCGAGACCGTCGCCGACGCCACCCCCGCCGGCAAGGTCACCGAGTTGGTGCCGAGCGTGAAGTCCGTGCCGGCCTTGGCCGTTCCGGACACCACCCAGCGCACCAGCAGGCTGCCGGACGTGCTCCCGGTGCGGGAGATCGTGAAAGCTCCGTCCGTACCGGGCTCCGCGGCGTTCGGGGCCGTGGCATCCACCCGCACCTTCTGGGAGACGGCGCCGAGCAGCACCTGGTCCAGGAAGTCGTAGACCGGCTGGTAGACCGGCTGGTTGTTCCAGGCGCTGCCGCCATGCCCCAGGTCCCAGGCGGGCCGGAAGGTGGTGCTCACATATTGCGCGCGCAGAGCGTCCACCAGGAGCTGGCTCTGGTTGAAGGGGATGAGATTGTCCACCGTGCCGTGCATCACCAGCGTGGGCGCGTCGTCGCGCGATACGTAGGTGACCGGATTGGTGGTCGCGATCATCTCGGGGTTGTTCTGGATGGCGGCGCCGATCAGGCGGCTCTCGTCCGAGCTCGCCGAATCATGATTGGTCGAGGCCGGGTAGTAGTGCATCTGGAGCGAATCGGTCGCGCCGTACCAGTCCACCACGGCCTGGACCCGGCTGGAGTATCCGGTGTTGCCGCCCGTCGAGCCCTCCAGATCGACCACCGCGTTGCCGACCGTGACCTGGCGGAGGTCGCCGGTCACGCCCAGCATGGCCGCCAGATGGCCGCCGGCCGACTCCCCCCAGGCCCCGAAGCGGTCCGGATCGAGGTTGTAGGTGGCGGCATGGGCCCGCAGCCAGCGCACGGCCCCCTTGACGTCCTGGATCTGGGCCGGCCAGAGAGCCACCGTGGTCAGGCGGTAGTCGAGGCTCGCCACGGCATAGCCGCGCGAGCAGAGTCCCGTCACCCGGGGGGACGGGATCGGGAGACGGCTGCCACTGCGCCAGCCGCCACCGTGGATGAAGATCACCAGGGGCACCGGCCCGTTGGCGGCCGCCGGCGTCATCAGGTCGAGTTGGAGATTCTGGGTCGCCCCCGTACCGTCCAGGTAGGTGGCGTAGGTCAGGCCCGAGTAGGTCGTACAGCCCTGGGCGACGGACGGCAGAGCGGAACCGAGCAGGATGGCGGACGCGCAGACGAATACCAGGAGACACCAATCCCGTGAGACTCTCATCCTACAAACCTCCATCAGATCGAAACAGAGCTCCCTTTGCGGGAGACAGGAGGTAAGTTGATGCAGGACGAGTGCCAGGGCCCGAGGGGAGAATCCTTCTGCCAGGAATTCTCAGCGGCTCAAAATGCTTATATGATCTTGGGGGCTGACCCAAAACTAGCCTGAGAAGCTCGGAAGAGCTAGACTCTTCACGATTTTGGATTTGACGAACTGGAGGCCCGGCTCGCTCATGCAGAAGATCTTCTTCGCCGCCAGCAAAAAGTTCCGCACCTCACGCCGCATCCAGGTCGCCTCGCTCGGGGCGCCTCTCTTCTCAGCCCTCCTCGGACTGGCCGTCATCGGCCCCCAGGCCGAGGTCTCCGGCGCACCCGCCGGGAACCCGAACGCGAATCATGCGACGGCGATGCCAACGGCCGCCCAGGCGGCCCCGGTGGCCTCGCAGACCGTCCCGGCGGTGCTCCAGGAGTCCCGCGAAGAGCCGGCGGTGTTCGCGAATGGGGCGGACGGCCTCTCCCCCGTGGTCCTCCGAGCCGCCCTCGACGCCGTCGCCGGAGCCCAGGCCCGCGGCATCACCGGCAAAGACGATCTCCTGACCGTCATCGATTATTCCCTCCCCTCGACCGAGCCGCGGCTCTGGGTGCTAGATCTCGCCAAGGGGAAGGTGCTCTTCCACGAGCTGGTCGCCCACGGCGCCGGCAGCGGCGACAACTACGCCACCCAGTTCTCGAACGTCAACGACAGCCGGCAGACCAGCCTGGGCCTGTTCCTGACGGGCGGGACCTAC
>DATAHG010000825.1:0-3552 GCA_036263295.1 Thermoanaerobaculia bacterium
GCCGATCGGCGAGACCTGGATCGGCTGGACCGGGAAGAAGTAGCGGCTGTTCTCGAACGGCGCGAAGAAGGCCACGCCCAGGCCGCCATTGGTCAGGGCGTCGAGAACGCCATGGGATGCGGTCGCCAGGAAGAAATAGGATCCGAGCGCCGCCGGCTCCATCCCGGATACGCCGCGCCGGAACCCCAGACCCACCGTGGCCACCGCGAGGCCCGCCGCCGCGAGCAGCGAGTGACTGAGTCCGCGATGCCCGAGCATGTGCCCATAGGGAATCCCGAACGCGAAGGCGGCCACATCGGCATCCGGCAGGGCGCCATAGAGAGCGCCGAGAGCCCAGACCCGCTTCGGCACCTCCCTCCTATAGAAGCAGGCCCCGATTCCGAGAGCGGCGATGGCATGGGAGAAGGCGCTGGCCATGGATTTTCGTCCTTGGGGCCCAGTGTAGCCCTTGCACCGGGGAGTCTTGCAATCGAAAGACCCGGGGCCCCCGGCAGCGCGCGGAGGATTCTCCTGGGCTCGCGCTGAATCCTCCTCGGGCCGCGGAGGATTCTCCTTGGCCCGCGCTGGATCCTCCTCGGATCACGGAGGATCCTCCTGGGCTCGCGCTGGATCCTCCTCGGGTCACGGACGATCCTCCTTGGCTCGCGCTGGATCCTCCTCGGGTCACGGAGGATCCTCCTGGGCCCGCGCTAGATCCTCCTCGGGTCACGGAGAATCCTCCTTGGCTCGCGCCGGATCCTCCTCGAGTCACGGAGGATCCACCTTGGCTTGGGAGGCGGGCGCTTCCCCTCAGACCGACCTGTGCCTCAGCTCTCGGGGCATCATGTAGATTGAATTTCCAAAGTTCAATCGACAAGGCGGCTGTGTCCTGATGCAACTGCCGGCATCTCCGAGGGGAGACATCTGGTAGTCTTATTGAAACGAGCGAATCAGAAAGGACCCTTCCATGAAAAAAGGACTCCGGAAGCTCTCCCTGAACCGCGAAACGCTGCTCTCCCTGAACGATGAGGCCCTCACGGAGGCGGCCGGCGGGGCCACGACGCTCTGCGCGTCGGTCTCCCTTTGTCACGTCTGCCCCACGACTCCGGCCGCGACCTGTAGATGCACGCAGTGAAGGCGGATCTCGGCGGGTGAGGCTCGCCGCTCGCCTGGAGGAGGGGACTCCTTTTGCTAGGATTACCGAAACGAAAGGAGGCCCCTCTGTGTCCATCCGCATCTGTCGGCTAGGCTCGCCTCGTCTGCCGGACGAGGGCCCTCGCATCGGGGCGGTGAGGTTCCTGCCCCGCGGGGTTCCGAAGGCGGAGTATTCGTCCCGCGATTTCTTCGATTCCTGGCTGCCGACGCTGGCTCCGAGCGCCGAGTTGTTGAAGTGGTTCCGGACCGAGCCCTTCTCGGAGGCGCGGTGGCAACAGTTCGGCCGGAAGTACCGGACCGAGATGGCCGAACCCGAGGTCCGCCGGCTGCTGGGGCTCCTGGCCCTGTTTTCCCGATCCTCCAATTTTTCCGTGGGCTGCTACTGCGAGGACGAGCAGCACTGCCACCGGTCGTTCCTGCGTCTCCTGCTCGAAGAGGCGGGGGCGGAGGTCCGGGCCGAGATCGGATGATTCCCGCCCTGGATCGGATGATTCCTTGTCGAAGATGACATGGAAATAGCCGGTGTTGGCCACTTGGCCGCGAGGGCTCGACGCGCTGTCCGGAACAACCAAGTGACAGAGGAAGGCGGGGACTTGCGCCCCGTTCCCGCAACATGAGAGGCTTTCTTCCGTACCAGTACCTGCCTCCGACATCCGGAGCGCCCCTTTCCAGGAGCTAGCGATGAGTCGATCCAGGATTCACGCGGCCGCGCAGGCCGCTGTCGTTCTTGCTTTCTTCAGTCTTCTCGCAGGCTGCGGGAAGGACTCCCAGAACGGCCCGGCCGCCGAGGGAGCGCCGGGCGGCGCGCCGCCGCCGGCCCAGGTCACGGTGACCACGGTCCAGCCGCGCACGGTCGCGGTTCCTTATGAGCTGAACGGCAAGCTGGAAGGCTCCCGCGAAGTCGAGGTGCGGGCGCGGGTCTCCGGCATCCTTCTCCAGCGCTCCTACGCCGAGGGGCGGCCGGTGCGCAAGGGGCAGACCCTGTTCTTGATCGACCCGGCGCCGTACCGGGCCGAGGTGCAGGCCGCCCAGGCCGATCTGGCGGAGCGCAAGGCTCAGCTCGCCCGGGCCGAGCGCGAGGCGGCCCGCCTCAAGCCGCTCATCGCCGAGCGCGCGGTCAGCCAGCGGGAGTACGACAACGCCGTCTCCGACGCTGAGCAGGCCCGCGCCGCCGTGAGCTCGACCCAGGCGCGGCTCGACCGCGCCCGGCTGGACCTCTCCTATACCCGGGTCGAGGCGCCGATCTCCGGCATCACCAGCCGCGCCGAGCAGTCCGAGGGCTCGCTGGTCGAGCCAGGGGATGACAGCCTCCTGACCCGCATCTCGCAGGTGCAGCCGATCTGGGTCCGCTTCAGCCTGTCCGACCAAACCCTGCAGGCCTTGCGTAAGGCGATCGCCACCCAGCAGGTGGTGACGCCGGGGACCGACCGCCTTACGGTCGAGGTGGTGATGCCCGACGGCACGGTCTACGCGGAGCGTGGCCGGGTCAACTTCTCGGACTCGATGGTAGACAGCGCCACCGGCTCGGTCGAGCTGCGCGCCGAGCTGGCGAACCAGGACAGGGCTCTCGTCCCCGGCCAGATCGTCCAGGTGCGCCTGATCGGCATCGAGCGGCCGAATGCCATCTTGGTGCCGCAGCGGGCGGTCCAGCAGGGACAGGAAGGCAAATTCGTCTTCGTGGTCGGGCCCGACGGCAAGGCCCAGGCCAAGCCGGTGCAGGTCGGCGACTGGATGGGCCAGGACTGGCTCGTCGAGTCCGGCCTCGCCGCGGGCGACAAAGTGATCGTGGACGGGGCGATCAAGGTGCAGCCCGGCGCCCCGGTCCAGGTCGTCGATCCGGCGGCCCAATCCAACCCGGCGGCGGGCGGCCCGGCCGCCGCCGGCAACTGAGCGGAGCGGGGAGCCAAGCCTCATGTTCTCTCACTTTTTCATCCGCCGCCCGATCTTCGCGAGCGTCGTCTCGATCGTCATCCTCCTCGCGGGGCTGCTGGCCATCGTCAACCTGCCGGTCGCGCAATATCCCGAGATCGCGCCGCCGCAGATCGCGGTGACCTCGGTCTATCCCGGCGCCACCGCCGAGGCCCTGCAGAAGACCGTCGCCGCCCCCATCGAGGAGCAGATCAACGGCGTCGAGGACATGCTCTATCTGAGCTCCGTCTCGACCAGCAGCGGCGTCGTCACCACCACGGTGACTTTCGAGATCGGCACCGACATCGACCTCGCCGCCAATAACGTTTCCAACCGCGTGCGGCTCGCCGAGCCCTTCCTGCCGGAAGAGGTGCGGCGCAACGGCGTCACGGTCCAGAAGCGCAGCTCGAACTTCATCCAGATCGTCACGCTCAATTCGCCGGACGGCCGCTATGACGAGGTCTTCCTGTCGAATTACGCGACGCTCAACCTGCTCGAGCCGCTCAAGCG
>DATAHG010000826.1:0-2076 GCA_036263295.1 Thermoanaerobaculia bacterium
CCCCCACTGCTCGGCGTCCGGATGGGCGGCGACGAACTGCTGGAAGCGGTCGGCGGCGCCGGGGTAGTAGGCGCGGCGGGTGGGCACCTTCGCCAGGATCGCGCGCATGGCGGCGGCGAGCTTCGGGCGCAGCGGCCAGCCCTCGGGCACCACGATCACCCGGGTCGCGTTGCAGTTGAAGCCGGCGTTGTTGACCAGCATGGTGACCAGGTTTTCGGCGTGGTAGGCGATGTCGGAATCGCTCCACGGGCCGGGCGCCACGATCACCGGGCTGACATTGCCGAGCTCGGCCGTGACTCGCTTCTGGAGGACCGGCGTGCCGCGCTCCTTGTTGCGCTGCCCCTCCGCGCCGGGGCCGAAGACGATGGCCTCGTAGGTGCGGTCGGAGCCGGTGATGTGGATCTCTTCGACGCCGGGGTGCCGGCAGAGGTAGGCCCCCTCCTCGGCGCCGCCGTAGGCCACGCGGAAGAAGCCGCGGCGGCCGAGGCAGCCGAAGGCTTCCTCCAGGAGCGGCCCGAGGTAGGCGTTGACCGGGTGGTTTTTGTAGAGCACCACCTGGTCTTCCACGAACAGCTTATAGAGGGCGTCCATCGGGCCGATCGAGGAGACGTTGCCGGCCCCGAGCACCAGGGCGACCCCGCCCGGGCGCGGCCCGGCGTGATAGGCCACGGCCATCGTCTCGGGCAGGTTCTCCCGGGTGACGCCGGGCTGCATCCAGACCTCGGCGGTGACGCCGGGGTAGAAGATGCGGTCCCAGATGTCGAGCGGGAAGACCTGGGCGGTGACCTGGCCGTCCGGCCGGGTGCGGACCGGGCCGGGGAGGCGCGGCCGGCCGTGGCGCTCGATCTCCTCCAGGCTCTTCTGCAGGAGCCGCAGGTTGCGCAAAACCAGATAGGGGCCGACCAGGGACTCCTCGCCGGCCGCCAGGCTCTCCGCGTCGAGCCCCTCGGCCTCCATGCAGACCGCCGTCCACCGTCCCGACACGGCCAGGAAGTCGCGCCGCAGCTCGCGGAGCAGGCCGATCCGCTCGCGCACCGAGGTCGCGGTCCAGGCGGCCTTGCGCTCCTGGAGCGCGGCGACGGACGCGTCGAGGTCGGCGCGGGTGGTCGATTCGAAGGGGCGGAGGAGGGCGGCGGCGACGGTCATGGAAGGCAATCTAGCAGGGAGGGGAGGTCAAGCCAAGGACCGCAAACTCCCGAAGCAAGGAACCGCGGCTGGGAGCGCCGGCATCTTGCCGGCCCATCTAATCTAAATAAAAGAGCCGGCAAGATGCCGGCGCTCCCCGCCGCGGTGTCTCGGTGAGCACCGTTCCTCAGCTCTGGGGAACGACATCCAATTCCTGGCGCAGCTTGACGATGCTCTTCTCCGGGTAGATCCCGGACCGGAGCTGCACCCCCGGGTAGATCTGCGTCTCGCGGCCAACCACCACACCGGGGTGGAGCACACAGTTGCAGCCGGTCTGCACCCCGTCGCCGAGGACCGCCCCGAGCTTGCGCCGGCCGCTACGGATCGGCCCGTTCTCCGTGGCGACCCGGATCTCCTGGCCGTCGTGACGGAAGTTGGAGAGGATCGTCCCCGCCCCGAGGTTGACGTCCGAGCCGAGGATCGAATCGCCCACGTAGTTGAGGTGGGGCGCCTTGGCGTGGGGGAGGAGGATCGCCCGCTTGATCTCGGTGTTGGCGCCGACCACGGCGCGGTCGCCGATCCAGGCGCCGCCGCGGATGTAGGCGCCCGGCCGGACTTCGGCGTCCCGGCCGATGTAGACCGGCCCCTCGATCACCACTCCCGGGTGGATCCGCGCGCCCTGACAGATCACGATGCGGTCCCCCGCCAGGTGAACTCCGGGCAGGATCTGCCCCTGCAGCTCCGAGGAAGGAAGGCCCGCGAGCACGCGATCGAGCGGATCGCCCAGCAGGTTCCACGGTGCCTCGGGGTCGAGCCATGCCGCGAAAGGATCGGGGAGCTCCGACCAGAGCGCCGGCATCCGGGCGGTGGACGGTTCTTGCGGTAGAGCGATCGTCATGGGATGTCCCTCCGGGATGGGCGAAGTATATGCGCTCTTTTCCTGCGTTCCGG
>DATAHG010000827.1:0-3951 GCA_036263295.1 Thermoanaerobaculia bacterium
GCGAGGTCCTGCACCGCCGCGGCAATCCCGGGTGAGAGCCGGCCGAAGATCATGCCGCCGCTGCCGCTCGGCACCACCGGGCGGGATCGATCCGACAGCAGCTCCAGCACCGGCGGCGCCCCGGCCAGGCGCTCCCGCCAGTAGCCAAGCTGGATGTCGAGCACCTCGCCCGAAAGCCATTCGCGCTGCCAGGCGGCGAAGTCGGCGTACTGGATCGGTAGCGGCGCCAAGGGAGAAGGCCGCCCTTCGGCCAAAGTCGGATAGAGCGCTGCCAGCTCCCCGGTCAGAAGCCCGGTGGACCAGCCGTCGCTCACGATGTGATGCATGGTGAAGAGGGCGGCGTGCTCCTCGGCGGCCAGCCGCAGGAGGGTGGCGCGGACCAGCGGCCCTCGCTCCAGGTCAAAGGGACGGGAAACCTCGTCCGCGGCGATGCGCCGGGCCTCGATCTCGGGATCCGCCAGCCCGGCCAAGTCCACGAGAGGCAGAGGGACCCGACCGGCCGGGGCGATGGCCTGGGCGGGCTCTCCGGTGCCGTCCTGGGAGAAAGGCGGGACGAAGGTGGTCCGCAGCGCCTCATGGCGCGCCACGACCTGCTCCAGGCTGGCGTGAAGGACCCGCACGTCGAGGCGGCCGGCCAGCCGGATCGCGGTCGGCACGTTGTAGGCCGGGCTTGCCGGATCGAGCTGGGCGAGCAGCCAGAGCCGCCGCTGGGAGAACGACAGGAGCAGCGGGTGGCCGTCGCGCGGCCGGGGCTCGATGCGAGGCAGAGCCGGGGACTCCGCCCCCTCAGACAGCCGGGCGGCGAGGGCGGCGGCCAGCTCGCCCGCGGTCGGTCCCTCGAAGATCTCGCGCAGGGAAAGCTCGACGCCGAAGCGCTCGCCGAGGTGGGCAATCAGGCGGGTCGCGAGGAGCGAGTCCCCTCCGAGATCGAAGAAGCCGTCGTGGACCCCCACCTCGTCGAGCCGGAGCAGGCGAGCCAGGATCTCGGTCACCCCGCGCTCGGTCTCGTCGCGCGGCGCCTGGAAAGGCACGGGCAGACTCGGCCGCGGGTGGGCGCCGCGCTCCACGGTCGGTGAGGGCGTCGGCGGCTCGGGGCCTTCCACGGTCCGGGCCACGGGCATGACCGCGGTCCGGGCCGGCGGATCGATCCAGTAGCGCCGCCGCTCGAAGGGGTAGGTGGGGAGCGGAATACGCCGCCGCCGCTCCGTCGCCCAGAAGAGGGTCCAGTCGACACGAAGGCCGGCCATCCAGAGTCGCCCCAAGGTCTGAAGCAGGAAGGCCCGATCGTCGTGACGGTCGAAGGCATGACGGAGCGCAGGCAGGGCGATGGAGTCCGCCGGAGCGGCCGGGTGCTGGAGCGCCCAGGCGGAGAGGGTCTGCCCCGGGCCGACCTCGACCAGCAGGCGGCCGGGCTCACTCCACAGCTCGGCGAGGCCGTCCGCGAAGCGCACCGTCTGGCGCAGATGCCGGGCCCAGTAGTCCGGCGCGGACGCCTCCTCCGGGGTGATCCAGGTCCCGGTCACGTTCGAGAGGAACGGGATCTCCGGCTCCCGCAGGTCCACGCTGCGGCAGAGATCCCGGAACGGCGCCACGGCCGCTTCCATCATGACCGAATGAAAGGCGTGGGTGGTCTGGAGCCGGCGGACGGCGAGCCCCTGCCGGGCCAGCCGCCCTTCTAGGTCGGTGATCGCTGCCTCGGGGCCGGCGAGGACGGTGAGGTCCGGCCCGGCCACGGCCGAGAGGGAGACCTCGGCGCTCAGGAAGGACTGGACGTCAGCCTCCCCCAGCGGCACCGCCAGCATCGCCCCTTCGGGCAGGCCGTCGATCAGCCGAGCCCGTTCGGCGACGAGCCGCAGGGCGTCTTCCAGGGAGAGGACTCCGGAGAGGCAGGCCGCGGCATACTCGCCGACGCTGAAGCCGAGGAATGCCTCGGGCGCGATTCCCCAGTCCATCAGGAGACTCGCGAGGCAGACCTCTACGGCGAACACCGCCGGCTGGGAGAGGGCCGTGCGGCGCAGCCGGCGGTCCGCCTCCCCTTCCGGCTCGGCGCTCCGCCCCAATAGGCCGCGGAGGTCCACGCCGGCTCCGGTGGGCGCCGCGGCGTCCGCGAAGAGCGCCTCGCGCAGGTCCAGACCGAGGAGCGGAAGGAGACGGTCGGCGCAGGCATCGAAGCGGTCGCGAAAGTCCGGCTCGCTGCGGTAGAGGTCGCGCGCCATCCCGGCGTGCTGGTTTCCCAGACCCGGGAAGAGGAAGGCGACGCGCGGCTCGCGATCCCCGACCGGGGCGGCGGCGGTCAGCACCCGCCGGGGGTCGCGCGACCGCAGCGCGGCGAGGGCGTCCGCGCGGTCCCGGCAGACCAGGATGCGGCGGTGCGGCAGGGCGCGGCGGCCGACCTGGAGGGTGAAGGCCACGTCGGCCAGGGCATCGCCGTCGAGCTCCGGGTGCTCCTCCAGGTGACGGATCAGGTTGTCGGTGACCGCTTCGAGGGCGGTCGCCGTGCGGGCCGAGAGGGCCAGTAGGTAGCCGGGGCGGGATGGCGCGGCCGGCTGCGGGGTAGGCGCCTCCTCCACCACCACATGAGAGTTGACTCCCCCCATGCTGAACGAGCTGACCCCGGCGCGGCGGGGGGTACCGTCCGGCACGGTCCAGGGTCGAGTCTCGGTGTTGACGTAGAACGGGCTCGCCGCGAAGTCGATCTGCGGGTTGGGGCGCTCGTAGTGGAGGCTCGGCGGCAGGGTGCGGTTTTCGAGCGCCAGCACCGCCTTGATCAAACTCGCCACCCCGGCGGCGGCGTCGGTGTGGCCGATGTTGGTCTTGACCGAGCCGAGGGCGCAGAACTGCTTGCGGTCCGTACCGGCGGCGAAGACCTCGGTGAGCGCCGTCACCTCGATGGGATCGCCCATGGGAGTGCCGGTGCCATGGGCCTCGACCAGGGTGATGGTCTCGGGCTCGACCCCGGCCACGGCCTGGGCCATGGCGATCACTTCGAGCTGGCCGTCCACGCTGGGCGCCGTATAGCCGATCTTGAAGGCGCCGTCGTTGTTGAAGGCGAACCCCTTGAGCACGGCATGGATGGTGTCGCCGTCGGCCAGGGCGTCGGAGAGGCGCTTGAGCACCACCACCCCGGCGGCACTCCCCCCGACCGTCCCCTGGGCGGCGGCGTCGAAGGCGCGGCAGTGGCCGTCCGGCGAATAGACGCTGTCCACCGCCAGGTAGCCGGCGGCATGGGGCACGCCGACGTTGACCCCGCCGGCCAGGGCGAGGTCGCACTGGAAGTTGAGCAGGCTCTGGGCCGCCAGGCAGGTCGCGACCAGCGAGGTCGAGCAGGCCGTCTGCACCGTCACGCACGGCCCGGTCAGATTGAGCCGGAAGGCTACGCCCGAGACCAGGAAGTCCTTGTCGTTGAGGATCCGGAGCTGCAGCGGCCCGGCCGCGGCGGCCACGTCGGGGTTGGCCAGCAGGTTGTGGAGCAGGTAGGAGGTCATCCCCATCCCGCCGAAGATCCCCACCGAGCCGCGGTAGACCTCGGTGTCGTAGCCGGCGTCCTCCACGGCCTCCCAGGCGCATTCGAGGAACAGGCGGTGCTGCGGGTCGAGGATCTCGGCCTCGCGCGGGCTGAAGCCGAAGAAGGCGGCGTCGAAGCGCTCGACGTCGGAGAGAGTCCCGTACGCCCGCACATACCGCAAATCCGCCAGCAGCGCCGGCTCCACCCCGGCCGCCTTCAGCTCCTCGCGCGACCAGAAGGTGATCGACTCCACCCCGGCGCACAGGTTGGCCCAGAACCGGGCGACGTCCGGAGCGCCCGGGAAGCGCCCGGCCATTCCGACGATGGCGATGCCTTCGGCTGGCGAGCCCGCGCTGGGGTCGGCGAGGTCTGTCATGAGATCTGCGAAATCAACATCAATGGGCGGCGGCGAGAGACCGGGCTTTCGGTTCCTGCAATAAGCTCAG
>DATAHG010000828.1:0-3343 GCA_036263295.1 Thermoanaerobaculia bacterium
CAGCCGGGGACCCGCGAGGCCGGCCCGGGGGTGGCGGTCGAGGTGATCGGCGAGGGCGGCCAGGGCCCCGGGAGACAGGCGGGTATCTCCATTCAGCAAAAGCACATACGGCGCCGAAGTGGCGGCCACCCCCTGGTTCGCGGCGGCGCCATAGCCGGGGTTCGAGGCGTCGACGATCAGCCGGACCTCGGGAAATTCGTGGCGGATCATCTCGGCCGTGCCGTCGGTCGAGCCGTTGTCCACCACCACCGTCTCGACAGGGGCCTCGGAGCGGACCGACTGGAGCAGGCCGCGGAGCAGGTCGCGGGTGTTGAAGCTCACCACCGCGACCGCGCAGGGGCTCATGGCGGCAAGAGGAGCATCAGGCGGCGTGCTCCATCTCCCGGTAGAGCTCGCCGACCGCGCGGACGAACTGGAACCAGCCGAGCTTCTCCCCGGCATAGGCCTGGGCGGCGTGGGAGAGCCGGGCGGCGAGGCCGGGCTCCTGGAGGAGCTTCGCGATGCCGCGGGCAAGGTCGGGCGACCAGGAGCCGGTCAGCACGGCGCGGCTCTCGTCCAGCACCGCGCGGTGCGCCGGGATGTCGGTCGCCACGATCGCCTTGCCGGCCGTCAGGTAGTCGAAGATCTTGAGCGGCAGGTTGTCGCCGTAGGACCGGGGGGAGACCGCCACCGTGGCCATGGCGAGGAAGAGGGGGATGCGCTCGCGCGGCTGGCGCCGGACCACCCGCAGGGCGCCGCTGCGCACCAGGTCCGCATGGTTGCGCTGGATCACCGTGCCGCCGGAATCCTCGGCCCCGACCAGCACGAACGTGGCGTCGGGGACCTTCGCCAGCACGTGCGGGATGGCCGCCAGCAGCTCCGGCAGCCCCTGGTAGGCCTCGAACGTGCCGCTGTAGAGGACGATCGGGCGGTCCGGGGCGATGCCGAGCTCGCCACGCAGGGCCCACCCCTGCTCGGGCGTGGCGACCGGCAGGGTGCCGGCGAACTGCCACTCGTGCACCCGGGCGGTGGGGGCGAGGGCGCGCACGTGCCCGGCCAGGCCGGCGCTGCTCACCACCGAGTCGGCGTTCTGGAGGAGCCACCGCTCGGCCCGCCGCAAGGCGGCCTGCACCGGCCGGTTGCGGAAGCCGAGGCGCTGCGAGAGCTGCTCGGGCAGGCTCGACTGCATGTCATAGATGACCGGGACCCGGAAACGCTGCCCGAGCGCCACGGCCGGGAAGGCCGCCTCCTCGAGGGCATGGACGCACCGGTAGGCCCCGCTCGAAAGCCGCCGGACCAGCTCCGGGATCAGGATCGCGTCGAGCGCGAGCTTGCGCAGCGAAAACCCGACCGGGACCCAGCTCATGCGGAGTGGATTGGCGGTCCGCAGATACCGCACCCGGGGAATTTCGATATTGCGCCCGACCGGGTATGTAAGAAGGTCCACCTCATAGGCCAGGTGGGAAAGCGCCTGGAGAAGTTGGCACACGGCGATCGGCGTCCCACGATCCTCGTAGAACGGCTGCGGAGCGACGACCAGCACTCGGGATCCAGTCAGGAAAATCCCCTCTCCCTTCTATACGCAGGCTATACGCAGAGCCCCCTGACCCGGATGTGAGTTGCAGAATCCGTGCCATTGTTTGCAGTTCTGTTTCAAGCTTTGCAATAAGCGGAAGGGCGCTCTTGAGCCCGATCTTGTTGATCCGGGAGGAAGGAGCTAAGCTCATCCACGCTAGGGGGGCCGCAAGGCTGAGAGGTCCGGAGATCCGGACGACCCTCAGAACCTGATCTGGGTAATGCCAGCGAAGGGAAGCGAGAGAGCCAGCCTGCCGCGGCCCGCGAGCCGCACCCCCCTCCGCGATATTCCATATTTCCTGGGTAAATCCTGGGTTGCCTCCTGGAAGGAGTGGAGCGCCGATGATCGAGCCGGTTCAGAGCCCCGCGTCCGAAGATCCGTCCGCCGAGGCCCGCCAGGCCCTCGCGGCCGCGTGCCAGCCGTTCCCGCGGTCCCGGAAGGTCTACGTCGAGGGCTCCCCCGGAGTCCGGGTCCCGATGCGCGAGATCGAGCTTTCGCCGACCCGGCCTCACGCCGGGCGCGGCGTTCCGCCGGGGGGGCAGGGGAGCGGGCCGGTCTCCGAAAACCCGCCGGTCACGGTCTACGATACCTCCGGCCCCTACACCGACCCGGAGGCCCGCATCGACGTCCGCCAGGGCTTGCCGCCGCTACGGCGGCCCTGGGTTCTGGACCGCGGCGACGTCGAGGAGCTTTCCTCGATCACCTCGGAGTACGGCCGGCGGCGGGCCGACGATCCGAAGCTCGAAAAGGTGCGCTTCCCCCACCTCCGGCGTCCGCTGCGTTCCCGGGCCGGGGCGAACGTCACCCAGAGGCATTACGCCCGCAAGGGGATCGTCACCCCCGAGATGGAGTTCGTGGCGATCCGCGAGAACCAACGCCGCGAACTGGCTCGTGAAGCGATGGCAGGAAAAGCCTTGGGCGGCGGCGTGGCCCAGCACCCCGGGCAGTCCTGGGGGGCGAGCATCCCGGCGGTGATCACCCCCGAATTCGTGCGCGACGAGATCGCCCGCGGCCGCGCCATCATCCCCAACAACATCAATCACCCCGAATCCGAGCCGATGGCGCTCGGCCGCAACTTCCTGGTCAAGATCAACGCCAACATCGGCAACAGCGCCGTCGCCAGCGACGTCGCCGCCGAGGTCGACAAGATGGTGTGGGCGATCCGCTGGGGAGCCGACACTGTCATGGACCTCTCGACCGGGCGCAACATCCACGACACCCGCGAATGGATCGTCCGCAACTCGCCCGTGCCGATCGGCACCGTCCCCATCTACCAGGCGCTGGAGAAGGTCGGCGGCATCGCCGAGGACCTAACTTGGGAGATCTACCGCGACACGCTGATCGAGCAGGCCGAGCAGGGCGTCGACTATTTCACCATCCACGCCGGCGTCCGCCTGCCCTACGTCCCGCTGACCGCCAAGCGCGTCACCGGCATCGTCAGCCGCGGCGGCTCGATCATGGCCAAGTGGTGCCTCTCCCACCACAAGGAGAGCTTCCTCTACGAACGCTTCGACGAGATCTGCGAGATCATGAAGGCCTACGACATCGCCTTCTCATTGGGCGACGGCCTCCGCCCCGGAAGCATCGCCGACGCCAATGACGAGGCGCAGTTCGCGGAGCTCTACACGCTCGGCGAGCTGACCAAAAAGGCGTGGGAGCACGACTGCCAGGTGATGATCGAGGGCCCCGGCCATGTGCCGATGCACAAGATCAAGGCGAACATGGACAAGCAGCTCGCGGCCTGCGGCGAGGCGCCGTTCTACACATTGGGGCCGCTCACCACCGACA
>DATAHG010000829.1:0-2932 GCA_036263295.1 Thermoanaerobaculia bacterium
ACGGCTGTCTTCCAGGCTTTCCAGGAGCTTGTGGAGGAGGACCTCGCTCCCTTGCAACAGGCTGCGCTGGCGGCTCTCGGCAGCGGGCTCCTCGGCCGACGGCAGATCGGCGATCTCCTCCAGCCGGCGATAGAGGGCCGATGCCTCCGGGATCAGCGCCTCCCAGGCGGGCCGCGGCGGCTGGCAGGAGGGCGCCAGCTCTTCCGGATCGTAGAGAGCGCCGAAGTCGCCGCCGTGGAGCGGCAGACCGAGCCGATCCGCCACGCGCTGGACAAACCCGTCCAGGTCGGCGGCCAGGGCCGGCGCCTGGGCCACGAAGCAGCGTTCCGGATGGCGCTCGCGAAACGCGAGCATTCGCCGGTTGTAAAGCTCCCAAGCCCGCAGGGACAGCCAGGGGTCCGCGCTCAGCTCGGGATCGGTATTGCGCCGCCAGAGGGAGAGGGCGACGTCCACGGGATGCCGGTAGAGGAAGAGGTAACGGGCTTTGGGGAGGAGGCCGTCCCAGAGATCCAGGAAGAGGCAGGTGCGCGGGTCCTTCCACCCCCAGAAGGGCCGGTCCGCCCGCGCCGCGACCATTGCGCGAGCCTGCTCCTGGAAAACGGGAGCGATCTCGCCCAGGGACGCCTCGTCGGCGGTGAAGCAGGTCCGGCCGGAAGCGGCAAGGATCGCCTCGTGGAGACGGAAGACCTCGCGGTCCTCGAAATGGCCACGGGGCTGGCCCACCCCCAGCCCGACATCTTCCCGGACTCCAATATCCAGCCCGGCCTCACGCATCACGTTGGAGACGAGGGATGTGCCCGAGCGGTGCATCCCGCAGATGATCAGTTGCACGGACATCCATTCTCCCGAGAGGCCGCCATTCTACTGCGCGGCGGCGGCTTCAGGGAGGCTCACCGCGCACTGGGCCGCGGCGGCGGTTCCTGCCAGGCGTCCGCGGCGCAAAAAGTAGAGGAAATAGTCCTCGGTGCCGACGATCGCACCGACGCGGGAGCCGGCCGGATCGATCTCCTCCCAGGGGGGCAGCTCCCGGTTGATGACCAGGACGATGTCCCGCCCCTCGCGCCGGGCGAGATCGCGGGCGGCGCAGCGCAGCTCCGGGTCGCTCATCTCCCGCTGCTCGGGGCCCCAGTCCGGATAGGTGACGAAAAGTCGCCGCGACGGGGAGTACAACGGCTTGCCGAGGGCGAGCGCGACGGTCGCCGCCGGAGGCTCGCGGTGCCCCAGCAGCGGGTAGCGGTCCAGCCCCTCGCGGCGGATCAGCTCCGCGGTCGCGCCGCCGTTCGAAAAGGGGTGCCGGAGGTCCATCCAACTGGCGAAGAGCCCGGCGCCGACGTGGAGGACCAGAAGGGTCAGCAAGGCCCAGGACTTCCAGGACCGGCGCTCCCCCTCCTGAATCGGGAGTCCGCCGGCCAGCCAGAGCGCCGCCGCGAGCAGGATCCACCAGTGGCCCTGGTGGCGCAGGACGCCCACGTATTTGACGTAGCCAAAGGCCAGAAAGCCGGCACCGCCGAGCAGGAAGGTCGCCAGGGCCGCCTTCCGGCGCCACAGCAGCGCGGCGGCCAGGGCCAGGATCAGCACTCCCGCCAGCGCCTGCAGGCCGGGCCGGGTGTCAAGCTGGTTGGAGTTCCAGAAATGGAGGTCCCAGCGGAACAGCGGAACGAAGGCGCGCCAGGGCATCGCCAGGACCTTGAGGGCCTGATCCGGGTCCCAGCCGAAACGCCAGCCCGGTGCGAAGCTGGTGCCGGGCTCGGGAATGAGCTGGACGAGCCCCGCCACGGCGCCGGCCAGCGCCAGAGCCAGGCCGGCCACGGCTTCACCCAGGGGGATCCGCGGCGCTTCCTCCCAGCGGAGCCAACGGTCGAGTCCCCAGCCCACCCCGAGCGCCAGGGCCAGAATGAACCCGTAGACCGTGGTCTGGCAGAGCAGCCCGAGCGCCGCGCCCAGGACGAGAGCCGGCCGGCGGTGGCTCATGCCGGCGCAGGCCACCCAGACCAGGAGGGCCCCGACGACGTAATGCCGGCTGATCACCGCGTATTCATAGAACGGGAAATATCCGAGCACGAAAAGGGCGCGTTCCAGGCGTCCGAAAGGCGCCCAGCGCACGAATAGAAAAGCCGCGGCCGTGACCAGGATGAGATGAAGCGCCTGCATCGCGAGCGGCGATGTCGAGACCTGCCGCGCCAGAAAGCAGAGGATGGGAAAGAGATATCCCTGGCCGCTCCGGGCGAGTGGACCGAACAGCTCGGAAAGCGAGCGGCTCTCGGTGACCACCAGCCAGAGCCAGGACTCGTCCCGCCATAGCTCGTGAAACAGCAGGCGGGGCGCCGTCAGGATCAGGCACGCCGCCGCCATGAGCACCGCGAAGCGCAGGCGCTCGGCGGCCGTTTCTTGATTCATCCGGTCTCCCATCGTGAAGCGCACCGCTGGGGCGTGATAAATCACGCCCCTACGACTGCTGCCAAACGGTTCGCAGCAGTTGTAGGGGCGCAATTTATTGCGCCCGAACGGCGCGCTTGGCGAATTGAGCCACTACTGAAGGGAACGTTGCCGCGTGCAACCGGCTGGATTATCCTCTACAACCTGCGCTCGTGGCCATCCTTGGAAACCCGGAAATGTCCGACACCCTGCTGCGCGACGACGAGATCGCCTTCCTGATCTGCGTCGAGGCGAACCGCCTGGAGCCCCAGGCGCGCCTCCTGTGCGAGAGCCTCCGGCGGTTCGGCGGGCGCTACCGGCAGGCGCCGATCCTCGCCCTCTCCCCCCGGCCCCACCTGGCGCTCGGCCCCGAGGCCCGGGCACAGCTCGAAATGCTCGGCGCGACCTATCTCGCGGAGCCCCTGAACGACACCGGCAGCCCCTACGGCACAATCAACCGCATCGTGGCCGGAGCCTGGGCCGAGCGGTTCTCCCCGCGGCCATATCTCGTCCTACT
>DATAHG010000830.1:0-1985 GCA_036263295.1 Thermoanaerobaculia bacterium
CCCATCAGGACCACCGAGACGAGATAGCCGCCGAAGATGCCGATCGCATTGCCGAGCACCACCAGGAGAGGCAGCGTGAGGGTCGTGGCCCAGACCCGCGGCACCACCAGATAGTGGACCGGATCGGTCGCCATCACCTCCAGGGCGTCGATCTGCTCGGTGACCCGCATGGTGCCGAGCTCGGCGCCCATGGCCGAGCCGGCGCGGCCGGCCACGATCAGGCCCGACAGCACCGCCGACAGCTCGCGGATCATGGAGAGCGCGACCAGCGATCCCACGAAGCTCTCGGCGTTGAAACGGCGTAGCACCGTAAAGGTCTGGAGCGCCAAGACCATGCCGGTGAACAGAGTAGTGAGCGCGACGACCGGGAAGGAATCGACCCCCACCTTGGTCATCTGGCGCAGCAGCTCCCGCCAGTCGTAGGGGGGACGCGGGGTCCAGGCGAAGATCCGGCCCACGAGCAGGAAGAAGCGCCCGATCTCCTCGAAAAACCCCTGGATGCGGCCTTTCATGCGTCCTCCCGGGAGAAACGCGACACCAGCTCCTCGACTTGGCCGCCGCGCCAATAACGGCGCGGCAGCCGCAGCCCGAGGTGGCAGAGGATTTCCCAGGAGATCGTCCCGGCGTGGGTCGCAAGCTCCAGCGCCGACACCTCCTCCTCCCCCCGCCGGCCGAGGAGAGTGACCTCCTCGCCCAGCTCGGCTCCGGTCTCCGTCACGTCGAGCAATGTCATATCCATGGTCACCGACCCCGCCACCGGCACCCGCCGCCCCCGCACCAGCGCCTCGGCCTTGCCGGTGAGGCGCCAGGCATAGCCGTCCGCGTAACCCACCGGCACCACGGCGATCCGGCTGCGGCGGCGGGTGACCGTCCGTCCGCCGTACGAGAGCGGCGTCCCGGCCGGCACCTCGCGGAGTTGGACGATGC
Source organism: Thermoanaerobaculia bacterium (assembly GCA_036263295.1). Lineage (GTDB taxonomy): Bacteria > Acidobacteriota > Thermoanaerobaculia > Multivoradales > UBA5704 > DATAHG01. Next base: position 928 of record DATAHG010000830.1, read on the forward strand.
GGGCGGTGACGGACATGACGGGTTCGAGATCCGGGCTTCCGGCGGGCCTCACGGGGCGGGCCGGGGTTTCGCCCGGCCGCTCGGCCGGATCGAGTCCGTAGATCGCGATCCCAAGGCGGGCGAGAGTATAGCGGCTGGAGGGCCGGTGCAGCGCCGCGGCGCTGTTCGCCATGTGGATCTCGACCTCCCTCCGCTCGATGCCCTGCCGCTCGTCCGGCGTGAGCAGGGCGAGGATATCGGTAAAGCGGGACTCCTGGCGCGGATTGCGCGGGCTGGCGAGGTCGTCGGCGTCGGCGAAATGGGAGAGGAGCCCGGCCAGGCGCAGGCCGGGATGGCGGCGGATCCGGTCGAGCGCCTCGGCCGCCTCCTCCATCGCGACCCCGAGGCGGCTCATGCCGGTGTTGACCTTGAGGTGGACCGGCTGCGGCTCCGCCTCCCCCGCCGCCCAGTCGCTCCACAGTGCCAGCTCGGCGAGGCTGGAGACCGTGGGGGTCAGGCGATAGCGCCGATAGAGCGCGATCTTGGCCGGCCGCGCCGTGCCGAGCACCAGGATCGGGACCTCCACGCCGGCGCGCCGGATCTCGGCCCCCTCTTCGAGCAGGGCGACCCCCAGCCAGTCCACCCCGGCCGCTTCGAGGCAGCGGCTGACGCCGGCCGCGCCATGCCCATAGGCGTCGGCCTTGACCACCGCCATGACCCGCGCGCCGGCCTCGCCCAGACCGGCCCGCACGATCCGGAGATTGCGCTCCAGCGCGTCGAGATCGACATCCACCCACGCCGGCCGGAGCGCCGCCGCGAGGTCTCCCCCGGCGGGCTCCCGCAGATCAGAAGGGAGGGGGGGCGCTGTCGATTCCATGCCGGTCCAGATTGCGGAAGCTGGTGATCTCTCCGAGGAAAACGAGATCGATCGTGCCGGTCTCGCCGCTGCGGTGCTTGGCGATGATCAATTCGGCGAGCCCCTTGTTCTCATCGGTCGGGTTGTAGACTTCATCGCGATACACGAATGCAACCATATCGGCGTCTTGCTCGATCGAGCCCGACTCGCGAAGGTCGGCGAG
>DATAHG010000831.1:0-3247 GCA_036263295.1 Thermoanaerobaculia bacterium
GACGCCAAGCCGGGCTACCCGCCCTACTGGGAGGTCAACCAGCTCGGCCGCGACATGCAGGTCGACAACCTCAATACGGTGTACGGCTTCACCCGGGGCCACCTGAACGAGATGGCACGCCTGGCCGAGTGCCTCGGGATCGACCTCGACGAGATGGGCAACGGCGAGGACGTGCTGCTGAGCGCGAGCGGCGCCGAACGGGCCTGGGTCCACGACGTGGGGCCGGTGGCGCTCTGCCTCTCGTCCCACCGCGCCGGGGTCGCGACCTGGGCCAGCCGGCCGCGCTTCTTCACCGACCGCAAGGAGCTGTTCCTGAACCTGCGCGAGCTGCGGCCGGACCTCGGGATCCCGGTGGGGGTGGAGCCTTCCACGCCGGAGACCCCGGAAGCCTCGCTCGCCACTCCGGCTTGAGGTAGTCTCGATCCCGCCATGACGCTTCAGGACCTCGGCTGGAACGACTTCTTCGCGGCGGGCTTCGCGCCATTCACCCCAGAGGGACTCCTGCCGGCGCGGGTGCTGGCCCAGATCGGGGTCTACCGGGTGGCGGCCGCGGATCCCGGCCAACCCGACCAGGTCTCCGAGCTGCTCGCCGACACCACCGGCAAGTTCCGCCGCCAGTCCGACAGCGGCGGCCTGCCGGCGGTGGGGGACTGGGTGGCCGTGCGGCTGCCCGGGGAAGAGGGGGAGCAGGGGGTGATCCAGGCCGTGCTGCCGCGCAAGAGCAAATTCTCCCGCAAGGCGGCCGGCCACCGCGTGGCCGAGCAGGTGGTGGCGGCCAATATCGATACGGTCCTCCTGGTGAGCGGCCTCGACGGCGACTTCAACCCGCGCCGCATCGAGCGCTACCTGATCGCCGCCTGGGACAGCGGCGCGCAGCCGGTGCTCGTCCTCAACAAGGCCGACCGCGCCGAGGACGCCGCGGCCCTGCTCGCCGAAGTCGAGGCGATCGCCCTGGGCGTGCCGGTCCACCTGGTGAGCGCCAGGTCCGGCGAGGGGTTCGACGAATTGCGGCAGTACCTGCGTCCGGGGGAGACCCTGGGGCTGCTGGGCTCCTCCGGCGTCGGCAAGTCCACCCTCATCAACCGCCTGCTGGGCCGCGAGGCCCAGAAGACCAGCGAGGTGCGCGAGAGCGACGACCGCGGCCGCCATACGACCACCCACCGCGAGCTGTTCCTGGCCCCCCAGGGCGGGCTCATCCTCGACACCCCCGGCATGCGCGAAGTCCAGCTCTGGGAAGGGGAGGGGCTCGCCACCGCCTTCGCCGACGTCGAGGAGCTGGCGGCGGGGTGCCGGTTCAGCGACTGCCGGCACGCCGGCGAGCCGGGCTGTGCGATCGAGGCGGCGCTGGCCTCGGGGGAGCTCGCCCCGGAGCGGCTCGAAAGCTACCGCAAGCTCCAGGCCGAGCTGCGCCAGATCCAGATCCGCCAGGACGAGCTGCTCAAGGCCCGCGAGAAGCAGCGCTGGAAGGTCATCCACAAGGCCCAGCGCTCCCACTACAAGACAAAGCGCGGCGACTGAGCCGGCGCCCCTCCCCGGTCCTTCGCAATTTCTTCGCCGGTTAAATCCCTGCCGGTGAGATAGTTGGGGCTCCCGCGGCAGCATGCCTGTGGTACTGTTGTACCAACCGCCCAGAAGTGCTGTATCCAGTCACGGCACTGAAGCTTTTGTTTGAGGCTTCGAACGCGTGACGGGACGGGGCCCGGAGAAGTCGTTCCTGTTAGCCGAAAGGTTCCGGTGAGCTGTCAGAGGCCCTCTGCGCGTGGCGGTCTTCCGCGTTTTGCAAATTTCAGAATGCTTTAACTCTCGCTGTCCGGGAGGAGTATCAGGATGCATCTCAAACCCGCCACGATTCGGATCGTCCTTGCGTCGCTTCTGCTCGCAAGCCTGTCGGCGGCCCCTTCCTGGGCCGCGACCTCGGAGTTTCAGATTCTGGTCAATCGTGACCTCAATCCTGCTTCGGGTTGCGACCTGACCCCGCCTCCGGCTGGATCGCCCCAGGCTGCCCAGGGCCTCGAGCAGATCCTGACCGCGACGGTCACGACGGGCCCCGGAACGGCAACGGTGACCTCGATCACGAGCAAGACCTGCACCTTCCCGGCGACGGACACTTTCGGGTCGGCGACGCTGGTCTCCGGCTCGAACGGCGCGGTCGGGCAGAACAACGGGACGGCCGGTTTCGACGTCGTCGAATTCTGCGTTCCGGCGAGCGTCCTCGGAACCGGACCGCCGCCGCAGGCCCGGATCGGGCTCCTCTCCTCCAACCTGGTGGGCGGCACGGATCAGCTCATGACTCCCAACGGCAACGGCAACCAGCCGATCCTCCTGGCCCTGGGTGTCGCGGCGCCCATTCCGACCCTTTCGGAATGGGGCCTGATCCTGATGGCCCTGCTGCTCGCCGCCGCCGCCGCGACACGCCTGCGCAAACGGCCGACCGCCGCCCTGGCGATCTTCTTCATCCTGGCCATGGGAGGCGTCGCGCTGGCAGTGACGGTCGACGGGCAGATCGGCGACTGGGTGGCGGGCGACAAGCTGGGCGACGACCCGATTGGCGATGCGCCGCTCGGCGCCGACATCCGGGCGCTCTTCGGCAAATATGAGAACAATCAGGTCTGCTTCCGCATCGACGCCTCGCTCGACATCCCGCCGGCCCCACCGGCCAATAACCCGCCGACAGTCCAGAACGCGACCTTCTCGATCCCGGAGAACAGCGCCAACGGCACGGTGGTGGGCACCGTGGTCGCGACCGACCCGGACGCGGGGCAGATCCTGGCCTACTCCATCACCGGCGGCAACGCAGGCTTGGCCTTCGCGATCGATGCGACGACCGGCGTGATCACCGTTGTCAACAGCGCCGCGCTCAATTTCGAGACCACCCCGACTTTCACCCTCACGGTGACGGCGACCGACAACGGCACCCCCGCCGCTTCGGGGACCGGGACAATCACGATCAACCTGACCGACGTCAACGAAGCGCCGGTGGCCAACGACCAGACCTTCAGCGTGTCCGAAGGCGTTGCCAACGGCACCGTGGTGGGGACCGTCCCCGCGACCGACCCGGAGGTGCCCGCGACGCAGACCCTGACCTTCGCCATCACCGGCGGGGATCCGGGTGGCGTCTTCGCGATCAACTCGGCCACCGGCCAGATCACCGTGGCGAATGGCGCGGCGATCGACAAGGAGACCACGCCGGCCTATACGCTGACGGTGACGGTGACCGACAACGGCACGCCCGTCCTGTCGGATACGG
>DATAHG010000832.1:0-7016 GCA_036263295.1 Thermoanaerobaculia bacterium
CGCCGGCTTTGATCTTTGCGGTCGCCTGGATGCTCTCGACCGTGATCTTCTTTCTATTCGCGCGTTACCGGCTGCCGGCCGTGCCGGCCCTGCTGCTGATCGCGGCGGTGCCGGTCGCCGGCCTGCCGGCGGCGTGGCGGATGGGCGGCCGCCGCCGGGCGGGCGCGGTCCTCTTGGTCCTCGCCGCGGTGCTCCTGCCGCAGGTCCTGGCCTATCAGCCGCGGATGGACCTGGTCCATTACAACCTGGCCCGGTTGGCGGAAGAGCGCGGCGACCCCGGGGCGGCGCACGAGCACTATAAAGCCGCATTCATTCTCAACCCGCACGATTTCCTGGCCTGCCTCAACCTGGGCAACCTCGCGGCGCGCCAGGGGGACTGGGCCACGGCCCTGCGGCTCTACGACCGGGCCGCCGCGATCGAGCCGGCGTCGGACGACGTGGAGAGCAATCTGGGCGGGGTCTATCTGGCGCTCGGCCGGATCCAGGAGGCCGAGGCTCACCTCGACCGGGCGCTGGCGCTCAATGCCCAGAACCGCACCGCGCTCCACAACAAGGCGCTGCTGCTGGCCGGCCGCGGGGATTTGAACGGCGCCCGCGAGCTCAACCGGCGGCTGTTGGAGATCGATCCGCAGAACCCCGCCGCCTTGCGGCTGCGCGGCCGGCTTGCGTCTGGAATGTAAAGAAAAAAGACGGGGAGCGGAGAGAGCGCTCCCCGGCGAAGAGGGATCAGAAGGCCAGTTTGAATTCGAGCGCGAACAGGTTGGCGGTGAAGTCGCCGTTGTTCCCGTTCAGCAGGATGGCGCCGGGCAGGTAGTTGCGGAGCCCCTGCAGGATGAAGCTGTCGATCGTGTAATCCTCGTAGCGGTACCAGAAGCCGACCGTCGCGCGCTCGTTGAGCTTGAAGTCGAGGCGGCCGAGCAGGGCGAGCAGCTCGATGTCCTCGTAATTCGCGATGTCGGTGGGGGAGGTGCGCACCGGCGTGCCGGAGAGCGGCAGGCCGCCGGCGAAGGCGAAGAAGTCGGCGAAGCCGTCCGAGCGCGACCAGTTGCCCGAGACGTTGGCCGTCCACCGCTCGTCGATTTTGGTGTTGAGCCCGGCGCCCCAGGTGTCGGTCACCTCGTCGAAAGTGACCTCCCAATTGTCGAGCGTGCGGGTCGAAGGCGCCGCGGCGGACTGCCGGGAGCGCTGGAACGACTCGCGGTCGGCGCGCTGGCCGAAAATATAGAAGTTGAGCCGGTCGCCCGGAGAGTAGGAGAGCTCGGCGTTGTATTGCAGGATGTCGTCGCTGATCAGTCCCAGCTCGCTCTCGTCGTAATCCTCGTTGCGAAGGCTCACGCCGGCGGTGAGGGTGAGCGCCTCGGAAAAGAGGAAGTCGGTATCGACGCGGGCCTGGTCGTACTCGCGGGCGGCGAGGTAATACTTGCGCAGGGCGGGGTTGTTGTCGACCGCCTCGGCCTCACCGAAGCCGGCCAGGACGGCCTCCGGGTTGTAGTCGTCGACGTTGCGGTCGCCCAGCTCATAGCTCGCCCGGATGTTCACCCAGCTCGTCGGTTTCGAATCGAAAGTCAGGTTGAGGATGTCCTCGTCCGAGCTGTCGACGTCCTGGAAGTCGCGGTCCACCGAGCGCCGCTTGAGCCCCAGGCCGAGGCGGCTGGTCTTGGCGAAGTCCCAGCCCAGCTCGGCGCCGAGCTCCTGCCGGGTGTAGGCGTAGGGCACCGTGATGCGCGGGATCTCTTCCCAGACCGAGTGATAGCGCACGTAGCCGGGGAATTCGATGCGCGGCGACTTGTCGTCGTAGTCGTAATAGCGATAGCGGAAGACCAGCGAGAAATCCTTGCCGAAGCGGGTGCCGGCGTCGCCGTTCAGGCTGAGCACGTCCACCCGCGTATCGGCCCGCTGCACCGGCAGGTTGGCGGTGTTGGTGGGATCGAACCGGGTGCCGTCGAGGGCGATCCCGACGATCGAGGAGTTGAGGGTGTAGGGGAGCAGCGGATCGTCCTGCTGCATGCGGTTGAACGACAGGCTGCCGGCCGCCCACCAGTTGCCGAAGCGGGCGCGGCCGTCGGCGAAGAGGAGGTTCGCCTGGTTGTCCGGGGCGAGATCGGCGAAGCCGGTGGCCGAGCCGTTGATCGAGGAGCTGCTCGGCCCGAGGTAGGCGCTGGGATCGGTCGAGTTGGCGATGCGGAACGGGTTGTCCCAATACATCGTGTTGATGTTGTTTTCGAACAGCGAGTGGCGGTAGCCGAAGCGCAGGCCGCCGCTCGGGCCGTTCCATTCGCCCGCCACCTCGGCGTTGGTGGTGTCGTAATCGATCGGCTCGGGCAGCTCGGTGACGTTGTTGAAACCGAAGGAGCTGCCGAACGGCCGGTTGCCGGTGCGCTTTTCGTGGAAGTATTCGATCCCCCAGGACAGCGGGCCCAGGCTGCCGAGGTCGAGGCGCGCCCGGGTGCGGTCGCGTTGCAGTCCGATGCTGATGTGTCGGGCCGTGGCGAGATACGGGTCCAGGAGATTGTTGAGGAACGGGAAGGTGAGCCCGTTGCGGTCGGTGTTGAATTGCGTGGTGACCGCGCCCTGGAGCTGCTGCTGGATGGGATCGGCGATCTGGTAGACCCCGGGCCGGGTCTGGGTCCACAGCAGGCGGGCGTCGTTGCCGAAGCGGTGGGGGATCTTGTTGTAGTCGAGCTGGATGCTGTAACGCCCGGAGAGCCCGTAGGACAGGGTATAGCGCGCGTCGTCGCGGCTGGCGTTGACGGCTTCGAATTCGAATGTGCGATTGCCGTCGGCGCTCTCGCCTTCGACGTCGAGGCCGAGGAGCAGGCCGTCGCCGATGTCGCGGTACTCTTCGGCCTTCGCCGACGTGGTATCGACATCGCTCGCAAGAACGCCCATCACGAGCGGATCGACGCGGAAGGTAAAACCTTTCTTTTCCTCTTCCCGCGGGGGGCTGGCGTTTTCGGCGTCCTGCGCCAGGACAGGTCCGGGTCCCGCCAGAAGGGCGAGGCCCGTGAGCCCGGCGAGGAGGAGCCTGGTCGTGGTCTGCCTGTTCATGACGCCTCCTCTCAATGGCCCAGGAACGTGCTGGACGGATGATTGCTGCCGTGGACGGCGGCGTGGCAGTCCAGGCAGGCGCGGTTGAAGACGCGGTTGCTGCCCTGCGACGGATTTTCGAGCGTGGGTACGCGGATGCCGTCATAAAGCGTGCCGGGGTGCCGGGTGTTGGCGTGGCACTGCTGGCAGAGGTAGGGCACCGAGGTCTTTTGCAGCTTGAGATGGTTCGAGCCGTGCGGGGTGTGGCAGTTGAGGCAGCTCTCCCGGACGGGCGCGTGCTCCCACAGGAACGGGCCGCGCTTTTCGGTGTGGCAGGTGTAGCACAGGTCGTTGACCGAGCTGGCTTTCAAAAGCTTGGCGGTCTGCGAGCCGTGCGGGTTGTGGCAATCCGAGCAGGTCACCTTGCCCTCGCGGATGGGGTGGTGCGAGCTCTTCCAGGTCTCGGCCCGGGTGTCCTTGTGACAAGTGAAGCACTGCTCCGCTTCGGTCGCGGTCTTGAGCTGCGCGTGCTCCGACTTGGCGGAATGCACGCTGTGGCAGGTGATGCAGGAGAGCCCGCGGCTCTGGTGGTGGCTCCCCTCCCAGAAAAACTGATTCTTGCCGTCGTGGCAGCTCCTGCAGACCTGGGCCTGGCGGACCGGGCTCAGCTTGTCCAGCCGCGGCTGGAGCGCCGGGTTGTCCGGATCCTCGGCGTGGGCGCTACCGGGCCCGTGGCAGGTCTCGCACCCCAGCTTCGAGCGCTGGGCGAAAGCCGCCTTGCCGTGGGGCGTCTGCGCCAGATGGTCGGCGACCTCGCCATGGCAGGCCACGCAGGTGTCGCTGCCGACGTACTGCGCCGGGGTGGCGGCCGGGGCGGCCGGCGCCGCCTGCGACGACAACAGCGCCAAGGCGGGCGCCGCCTGCCCCGAGCTGACCGGGCTCAGGAGCGCGACAGCGCAGAGCAGAAACAAACGGCCTGGCCATGTCTTTTTCATGGTTGCCTCGCAAAGAGAGTGAAAGCGATCCTGATCGTATGCAGGTCCCGCGGCGGCCGGTACGTCCGCCGGGAGAGGAGAGGAAAACCTCGACGGGTAGCCGGCCCCTACCCTGCGGGGTGGGGCGCCTCCCCGGCTTTCGGGATGTGGTGGCCGGCGCGCCGGGCGCTTAGGCTGGGCCGAAAGCTTTGGGAACGAAATCGAAAGAAGAGAGGTCCCACCCCATGAAAAAGCTGGCTTCCCTCGCCGCGTCCGGTCCGCTCGCCCTGCTCGCGCTAATCGCTCTGATCCCGGTGGTCACGGCGGTGGCCCTCGGCCCCCTGGTCGAGCCGGCGGCCGCCGCCGAGCTCGACGGCAAGCAGATCTTCCTGGCGCAGAAATGCAACCTGTGCCACTCCGTCTCCTCGGCGGGCATCGCGGCGACCGTCAAGTCGGAGAAGGTCAAGGGTCCGGATCTCGCCGGCCTGGTGGTCAAGCAGGACGCCCGTCTGCTCACCGATTTCCTGCACAAGAAAGCGGAGATCGACGGCAAGAAGCACGGCAAGGAATTCACCGGCAGCGATCAGGAGCTGGCCGCGGTCATCGCCTGGTTGCAGAAGCAGGAGAAGAAGTAGTCAGGCCGTCGCCCTCGGGGGACCTCCGGCCATGCCCGCTTTCGATCCCATCCTGATCGCCGTCGTGCTGGCGGCGATCGCCCTCATCGCCCTGGTCACGTTGCGGCCGTCCCTCACCGCGGCCCGCGGCGGGCGGGTGCTCGCCTTTCTGGCGTTCCTCGTGCTGCCGCTCCTGGCCTCCGCCATGGGGCTCTCGGCGCACCTCGACCATTCGAAATCGACCGAGTTCTGCCTCTCCTGCCACCCGATGAAACCTTACGGCCAGAGCCTGCACGTCGACGATCCGGCCTGGATCCCGGCTCATCACTTCCAGAACAACCTGGTGCCGCGCGATCACGCCTGCTTCACCTGCCACACCCATTACACGATGTTCGGGGACGCCAAGGCCAAGCTGCGCGGCCTGCGCCATGTCTACGTTTATTACCTCGGCCACATCCCCGAGAAGATCGAGCTCTACGAGCCTTACAACAACCGCGAGTGCCTGCACTGCCACGACGGCGCCCGCTCGTTCGAGGAGAGCGATCTGCACAAGGAGATCCGGGCCGACCTGGCTTCCGGTCAGATTTCGTGCCTGGAGTGCCACGACACCATCCACAACGTCGGCGATCTGAAAGGCAAGGCGCTATGGACGGAGCCCTTGAAGAAGAGCGCGCCGTGACGGCGGCCGATCCGCGCCTGGCGCGCCGCCTTCAACTCTCCGGGCTGCTGGTGAGCCTCGGCCTGCTGGTCGAGGCGGCGACCCTGTTCTGGTCCCACCCGACGGCCTTCCTGGTCTTCATCGGCCTGGGCGGATTGCTGGTGGGAGCCGGCGTGCTGCTCTATCTGTTCGCGATCGTCAGCGGGCCCGCGCCGCGACCGGCAGAAACTCGAAGATGACGTTCAGCTCGTCCTCGTAGCGCGGCGCGAAGAGATCGGGGCGCAGGCGGGCCCAGAAGTATTCGGGCGGGAACTGCGTCTGCGCGAAGCGGCTCACGTAGAGCCACCGCACGTCGTGTTTGAAAAGGTTTTCCGCCCAGGCCTGCGGGTCGGGATCGACCCGCGGGTCGCAGGCCGGGTAGAGGCCGGCTTCGCGGAAATCCTGCCGGTTGATGTTGGCGTAGATCGCCCGCCGTTCCAGGTGGGCCCCCATGGCGGGATACACGAAGAAATTGATCGGTGTGCTCTGCACCGCCACGGTGCCGGAGCCGCCGTTGCGGTCGAGCCACCCCCAGGCGTTGGCGAAGTTGTGGGCGGAGGTCTTGTGCGCGGTGTACTCCTGGAAGAAGGCGCGCCGCCGGTCCTCCACCCGGAAGCTGGCGAGGAGGGGCGCGATCAGGATGCAGGCGCCGAGGCCGGCCACGGCGAGAGGGGGCCACCGGCGCCGCAGGAAAACCCGCAGCCTTGGCGACAGGACCACGGCCGCCGCGAGGGCATCGGTCAGCGCCACCGCGAGGCGGACGTCGCGCGGCATCTCGGTGTGCAGCATGAGCAGGCCCTGGACGGCCAGGGCGATCGCCAGCCCCTCGATCCAGGCGCCGTGGGCTTCCGAACGGATTTTTCTCTCCGCCATCACGACCACCGCCGCGAAGGCCAGCCCGAGGGCACCGATCAGATATCGGATGTTGGCGAATATGTGCCCCGAGCTGGCGTAGGGCACCGCCACCCAGAGGGCGAGCTGGGCGACGACCTGGCTCCAGACCACCAGGGCGGCGAGCCGCTCGAATTTGCGTTCCGGACCGGCCCGCAGAAAGAGCAGTGGCAGGAGGAGGGCCGGGATCAGCAGGATGGTCTGCGGCCCCACTCCCAATTCAATCGAGCCCGGCCGCAGGACCCCCAGGAAGGAATCGACCAGCATGCCGGTCTGGATCATCGGACCGATCAGCGCGAGCACGGTGTTGGGGCGCGGGATGCGGGGCACGTCCGGCCCGGCGTCCGCGCCGGGGGTCCCCTCGCAGCGGGCTGCGAACGGTCCGACGCCGTCGGCCACGTTGCGGGTGTAGAAATAGCCGCCGAGCAGGGCGAAGGCGAGGAGCGCGGCGGCGAGCTGCGGCAGGCGGCGGCGCCAGTCGCCCCGCACGAACACCAGGACGAGGAGCACCGCCATGCCGGCGAGGGCGAGGGCATAGGGGAGGCCGAGCACCTTGGTGCCGGCGGCGAGCCCGAGCCCGGCCCCGGCGAGCAGGGCCTCGCCGCCGCGCGGCTCGCGCATCCAGCGCAGGGCGAAGAAGGTGCCGGCGGCCAGGGCGGCGCCGAGGAAGATGTCCACATATTGGGTGGCCGCGAAGCGGATCACCGTCGGCGTCAGAAAGATCAGGAATCCGGCGAGCGGCCAGTGGCGGCGGGCGCCCAGCTCGCGGGCCACGCCGCCGCAGGCGAGCGCCAGGAGGACGGCCTGGGGGAA
>DATAHG010000833.1:0-4234 GCA_036263295.1 Thermoanaerobaculia bacterium
TCGGGGTGGATGTCCTCGATATAGGCGCGCAGGACTTCGGCCACGCTCCAGGCGCGGGCGATGCAGCCGCGGGAGGTGTGCGGCGGCTCGGCGTCGTAGATCTCGGAGAGGGAGCCGAGGCCGGCTTCGGCGAGGCGCGGCCGCAGGGCCTGGATCGCTTCCAGGGCCTTGCGGCGGCCGGCGGCGCCGCGGACGTGGACGAGCGCCGTCAGGTAGGGGCCGAGGAGCCAGGTCCAGACGGTGCCCTGGTGGGCGGCGAGGGCGCGGGCGGTGGGGTCGCCGGCGCTGGTGAAGCAGTATTGCGGGTCGGTCGGGGCCAGGGTGCGCAGGCCCACCGGGGTATAGAGCTGATCTTCCAGCGCCTTGAGGACCCAGGCCGCCCGGCCTTTCGAGAGCAGCGGGAAGGGCAGGCTCAGCGCGAAGACCTGGTTGGGCCGCAGGCTGGCATCCGGGCCCGTGCCGTCCGCGTCCGGGCCGGCCGGGACGGTGTCGTTGAGGTAGCCCTTCTCTTCGTTCCAGAAGACCTCCCCGAAGCGTTTCTGGACCCGCCGGGCGCGCTGGACGAGGTGCTTCGCCTCGTCCGCATCCCCCAGGCGCTCTTCGAGGGCGGCCAGGATCGTCAGGGCGTTGTACCAGAGGGCGTTGACCTCGACGGCCTTGCCGGTGCGCGGGGTGACCGGCCGGCCGCCGACGGTGGCGTCCATCCAGGTCAGGGCGAGCGGGGGGGCGTTCGGGTCGCCGATGGCGACCAGGCCGTCGGCGTCGGTCCGGATGCCGTGCCGGGTGCCGCGGTCGTAGTGGTGGACGACTTTGCGCAGGGCCGGCAGAAGGGTTTTCACGAAAGTCTCGTCGCCGGTCGCCTGGAGGTATTTGTGGACCGCCACGAAGAGCCAGAGGGGGGCATCGGCCGCGGTGTGCTCCGGCAGGAGGCCCTTGTCGAGGCCGCGGGCGAAGGCACGGAGGATCTTTTTCGCCTCGTCGTGCCGGCCGGTCACCAGGCAGAGGCCCGGCAGGGCGATCAGGGTGTCGCGGCTGTGCTCGGCGGACCAGGGGTAGCCCGCCAGGACGGCGGGCCCCCCGCTGGCTCCATTGGCCGAGCCGGGGGCGCGGCGCACGAGGAAGGCGTCGGCCGAGAGGCTCAGGAAGCGGGCGAGGCTGTCCTGGACCGGCAGGCTCTTGAGGATCTTTTCGCGGCGGCGGCGCTCTTTGTCAAAGAGGGCAAAGGCGTCGCGGGTGGCGGCGACATCGGCGGCGGCGGCGGACCCGGCGAGCGGGAGCGCGGAGATTACGACGCCGAGACGGTCGCCGGGGCCGAGCTCGCGGCGCAGGGCGCCGGGGGTCCAGAGGTCCTCCCGGAAGTCGTAGCCGCGCTGGCGGTCCATCTCGTATTCGAAGCGGTACCACCACTGCGGGTCGGCCTCGAAGGTGGCCTCCGGGACCTCGACGGAGACGCCGGCCGCGTCCGGATTGGCGCGGAGCTGCAGCACCCCGGGCTCGAAGGCGGTCTCCGGGGCGGCGGCCTGGTGGGCCAGGGTGAGGGCGTGCGGGCCGCGGGCCGGGAGGAAGGGGCGCAGGGTCAGGACGAACGGGCCGGGCGCCTCCAGGACCTCGTAGAGGACCAGGGTGGTGTTTTCGCCGTCCACGGCGGCCACGGTCTTCTTCAGGCGGACGCCGCCGGCTTCGTATTCGAAGACCGGGAAGAGGGTCTTTTCGAACGACGTCAGGTGCTCGAAGCCGCGCGGCGCGATGGCGCCGGGGAATTGATTACAGGCGAGGTGGAAGTCCTCGCCGTCGAGGGTCAGGGTCTCGTCGAGACGGGAGAGCAGGACGGTGCGGCGGGCCGGGGTCTCCAGGGCGGCGACGAGCAGGCCGTGGTCGCTGCGGCTATGCAGGCCGGCGACGGTGGTGCCGGCCCAGCCGCCAAGGCCGTTGGTCTCCAGCCACTCGAGAGAGGCGGCGCGTTCGAGGTCCTGGGTGATTTCGCGGTCGATCCGAATGGACAACATCGATATTCCTCCTCCGGCGAACGGCGCCGGGACTCCAGGGAAGGGGCGAGACGCTGGACGTCCCGCGAGAGCGGCGGAGTTTAGCAGGTGGGCAAGGCCGCGGTGCGGCGGAAAGGAGACGCTGACAGATCAACGCGGCTGGGAGCGGCGGGCGCTCCCAGCAATCGGGCTTACAGCTCGGGGTCGATCGGAGCGCAGCCGGTGTTGAAGACGACGTAGTACTGGGTCACGCGGCCGGAGCCGGAGCAGACGCCGGTGCAGGACTCGTTGTACTGCCCGACCGCGGTGGTCAGGGAGGCGTTGCTGTAATAGGTGGTGTTGGTGCCGGGGCCCTGGCAGCCGTTCGGGTTGGTGGCCTGGGCCGGCGTAGAGAGCACGGCGGCCGCGGTCAGGGCCAGCGCCGGAAGCGCGAGCCAGAGGCGCCGGGAACGGGTGGGCTGAATCATCTTGGCCATGAGAATCTCCTGTCAAACTTCCTTGAGATAGCAACAGCACCCTTGCGGGCTCTGTTCGGGATGAAAGGATTTTCGCATAGCTGTTGATCGATACGCAACTCACTCCGGCCGCGTTTCATGCACGGGCGCACTTGCGGACGGTTTCCCAAGTCCGCGTCGTGACTTCGGTCCCGAAGGCCTTCTCGATCAGGGTCATGAAGACGGGACCTTTGGCGCCGGGCACATAGGCCGTGAAGATCTCCCGGCCCGACATGCTCAGGACGCGAGCCCCGTCGGACTCGATCGGGAGCGCCACCTTGGCCTCGCGCGGCTCGCGGAGAAAGCTGACCACCCGCTTCGCCTCGGGCAGGACGTCGAATTCCGCGTAGGGGTCGGTTTCGAGTAAAGCGCGGAGAAAGTCCACCGGCCGCACGATGGTGTAGAAGCTCCGGCCCAACCCCTCCTGCATCGCGGCTTCCGCTTTTCGCTCGAGCGCGCTCTCCGCCGCGGAGCGCGCATCGAAGATGACGTTGCCGCTGGAGAGCACGGTTTTTATATCCGAGAAGCCGGCTTCCTCGAAGCAGCGCTTCAGCTCGGGCATCTTGGCGTTCTGGGGGCTGACCCCGCGCAGAAAGGCGGCATATCGCGGCATCGGGCTCACCCGATCTCCAGGATCGAGACGTTCTGGAAGCCGCGCGGCAGCTTGTTGCCGCGCAGGGCGCGGGTGCCGACGTACGGCTGGTATTCCGCCGGCTTCAGGTTGATATAGCGCTTGCCGGAGTGGACCCGCAGGACGGCGGTCGGAGGGATCACGGCGACCGCGGTGAGCGATTCCTCACCCGCCTTGCCGGCCGGAATGTTCAGAATTTTCACCCCCTTGCCGCGCCCCAGCTCGGGCATCTCCTTGACCGGGAAGACGAGCAGGCGGCCGAGGTCGGTGGCGGCGGCGAGGAGGTCGGTCTCCGGGTTGTTGACGCGGACCGGCGGCAGGATCCTCGCCTCTGGCGAAACATTGAGAACCGCCTTGCCGGTACGGTTTTTCGATTGCATTTCGCCGAGCTTCACGAGGAAGCCGTAGCCGGCCGAGGTCGAGAGCAGGTAGAGGTCGTCGTCCGAGCCCATCATCACGCCCAGGAAGCTGGCGCCGGAGGGCGGCGAGAGCTGGCTCGACAGCGGCTCGCCCTGGCCGCGCGCCGACGGCAGGGTGTGGGCCGCGATCGAGTAGCTGCGGCCGGTCGAGTCGAGGAAGACCGCGGCCTGGTTGCTCCGCCCGCGGGCGGCGGCGAGGAAGGCGTCGCCGGCCTTGTAGGAGAGCTCGCGCGGGTCGATCTCATGGCCCTTGCCGGAGCGCACCCAGCCGCGTTCCGACAGCACCACGGTGACCGGCTCGGTGGGCATCAGCTCGGACTCGTCCATCGCCTTGGCGGCACCGCGCTCGACGATCGGCGAGCGGCGGGGATCGCCGAACTCCTTGGCGTCGGCGGCCAGCTCGTCGCGCACCTTGCGGCGCAGCAGGCGGTCGGAGCCGAGGATCTTTTCGAGCTTGTCGCGCTCTTTGCGCAGATCGTCCTGCTCACCGCGGATCTTCATCTCCTCCAGGCGGGCGAGGTGGCGCAGCTTGAGCTCCAGGATGGCCTCGGCCTGCACGTCGGTGAGGCGGAAGCGCTCCATCAGCCGCGGCTTGGGCTCTTCCTCGGTGCGGATGATCCGGATCACCTCGTCGATGTTGAGGTAGGCCTCCAGGTAGCCGTCGAGGATGTGCAGCCGGGTCAAAACCTTGTCATAGCGGAACTG
>DATAHG010000834.1:0-2203 GCA_036263295.1 Thermoanaerobaculia bacterium
ATGCGGTCGGCCCGCACCACCGTCGAGAGGCGGTGGGCGATGACCAGGGTGCTGCGCCCCTGCATCAGGTTGTAGAGGGCCTTCTGGACCAGGGACTCGGACTGGCTGTCGAGGTGGGACGTCGCCTCGTCCAGGATCAGGATGGGGGCGTTCTTGAACAGGGCGCGGGCGATCGCCAGCCGCTGGCGCTGGCCACCGGACAGCCGCATGCCCGACTCCCCCACCACCGTGTCATAGCCCTGAGGGAGCTGCATCACGAACTCGTCGGCATAGGCCGCGGCCGCCGCCTCCCGCACCCGCTCCAGAGGGAGGTCGGAGCGCCCGTAGGCGATGTTGTTGCGGATCGTGTCGTTGAACAGGACGGTGTCCTGGGTGACGATGCCGATCAGCCCGCGCAGGCTCGCCAGGGTGAGATCGCGGATGTCGATGCCGTCGATCGCGACCCGCCCCTGGTCGGGGTCGAAGAAGCGCGGCAGGAGGTTGACCAGGGTGGACTTGCCGGCGCCGGAAGGTCCGACCAGGGCGACGATCTCCCCGGCGCGGATCCGCAGGTCGAGGTCCTGCAGTACCGGCCGTTCCTCGTAGGCGAAGGAGACCCCCTCGTAGGCGATCTCGCGCTCGACGGTCGTGATGGTCTTCGCGTCCGGACGCTCGGTGATCTCGTTCCGGACGTTGAGGAGCCGCGACACCCGCTGCC
The DNA here is from genome assembly GCA_036263295.1 of Thermoanaerobaculia bacterium. GTDB lineage: Bacteria > Acidobacteriota > Thermoanaerobaculia > Multivoradales > UBA5704 > DATAHG01. The sequence goes on from DATAHG010000834.1 coordinate 698, forward strand.
CCGCCGCCGTGGCCTCCTGGAGGATCAGGTTGACCTTGTTCAGCTTGCGGATCGGGTCGTACATCATCAGGAGCGTGGTCAGGAACTGCACCAGCTCCGGCGCGGTCAGATGCCCGGCCCGGATGCTGCGGCCGGCGTAGATCAGCAGGGCCGCCGCCCCCAGCACCGCCAGCGACTCGACCACCGGGCCCGAGGCGTGGGCGAGCATCTGGGCCCAGAGGTTCACCCGCAGTTGGCGGCGCGTGGCTTCCCGGAAGCGCTGGAGCTCGAATCCCTCCATGCCAAAGGCCTTGACCACCCGGTGGCCGCGGATCCCCTCCGCCATCAGGCTGGCGAGGTCGGCCATGCGCTCCTGGCTGCGATGGCTGGTGCGCCGCATGCCCTTGCCGAAACGGATGATCGGATAGACCAGCACCGGCGCCACCACCAGCGAGATCAGGGCGAGATTGAAGTGGGTCGACAGCAGCAGCCCAAGAAGGAAGAGCAACGTGATGGACTGCTGGAACAGGTCGAGGAGGCGGTTCGAGACGGCGTTTTGCATCAGCGCCACGTCGTTGATGACGCGCGCCACCAGCTCGCCCGACGGATGCTCGGCGTGGAAACGGCTCGACTGCTCCAGCACGCGGCGGTAGAGGTCGTTGCGGATGTCGGTCGTCACTCCGAGACCGATGTGCTGGAAGGAGTAGCCGGAAGCGAAGTCGGCCAGACTCCGCGTCAGGAACACGATGACGAACAGGAGCGGCACGAAGTAGACCACGTCCTCCGGGCCCACCCCCAGCCGGCGCTTGAGGGACGTGTAGCTCCGGTCGATCTGCCGGGCGACGTTGACCTTGCGCTTGAGCGAGGCGATCCAGCCGGTCTCCTGGGCCTTGGGCTTCACGCGGCCATCGGACGAGGAGGACGAGGTCACGCCGGGGAGTGACAGTCCGGCCGGCATCTGGTCGCCCGCCAGCAGCACCTCGCCGAAGATCGGCTTGATCAGGGAGACCACCCCGGCGGTGGCGGCGGCGTAGAGCAGGATCCCCGCCACGGCCAGGACGCCCCAGCCGGTGTAGCGCCGGACGTAGTGCCAGAAGAAGGCGGCGACGTTGGTATTCGGGCCCTTCATGCCGCTCCCAATCCCAAGGCGTCCGCCACTTCCCAGGCCGCCCGCCGGCTGGCGCCCCCCTCCCCCAGGCGGTCGCGCAGGTCCGCCAAGCCGGCGCGCATGGCGTCGCGCACCGCGGGCTCGCGCAGGATGCGCTCGGCCTCGGCGGCGATCCCCTCGGGGCTCGCCTCGCCCTGGATCCGCTCCGGCACCACTCCGCGCTCCAGCACCAGGTTCACCAGGCTCACGTGCGGCAGGCGCACCAGCATCCGGGCGAGCAGATAGGTCCAGGACGCCAGGCGGTAGACCACGATCATCGGCGTCCCCAGCAGCCCCACCTCCAGGGTGGCGGTGCCGGAGGCGCACAGGGCGAGGTGGGAGTCGGCGACGGCCGCGAAACGGTCCTGGTCCACGATCTC
>DATAHG010000835.1:0-4318 GCA_036263295.1 Thermoanaerobaculia bacterium
CCGTCGAAGCTGCGCAGCAGCCAGGTCGAGGGCCCGTTCATCGGAGTGGCGGTATAGCGGCACTTGAACCGCGTGTTCTCCGGGTATGTGTTGCCGTCGGCGCCGCCCGTGGCCGTGGCGCCGGGTGGGATGCTGTCGTTCGCAAAGATGAGCTGGGTGCTGTTGCCCAGGCTGACATAAAGGATATTGGGACTCGAAGGCGAGCGGGACAGCACGCCTTTACCTTGAAAGCTCACCGGCAGACCGCGCACGAGGCGATCCCAGGTCGCGCCGCCGTCCCGGGTTTTATAAAGACCGTGCCCGGGGCTCGCGAAATTGCCGCAGGCGGCCACGACCTCGTCGGGCTTGCCGGGATGGACGCTCAACGAGGTGGCCGCGACCACCGGCAGGGAGAGCTTCCAGCTCGGGTTCGACTCCTGGGTGCTCTTGGATGTATCCAGCCGGTAGACCCCTTCCGAGGTGGCCGCCCATACGGTAAAGCCCTCGCCTTCCTTGGCGGGTACGATCGCGAGGTCCTGCACGCCGGTCTGATCCTTGGGCTGCCAGCGCAGGCTCTCGGTCCAGGTCTTGCCACCGTCGATCGAGCGCAGGATGCCGATGCCGTAGTTGCCGCGCGTCGGCTGGTAGTCGAAGCCCCGGGCGGTGCGCCGGTAGCCGTAGACCTCGCCCGTGCCGATATAGATCACGTCCGGATCGCGCGGATGAATGGCGATGGCGCCGACGCCGAGGACCGGGTGGCCGGTATCGACATAACGCCAGCGCCAGTAGGGCCGGCCGGGGTCGCGCCAGTTGGCGGCGCGGGGATCCGCGGGGCCGGTGCCCGCGGCCGCCGCGCTCCCCCTCCCTGGATTACCCGGGTTGAACAGCTCGCTCACCCAGAGCCCGCCGCTCGCCGAGCCGGCGAAGACGTGATTGGGATCGCGCGGGTCCACGGCGAGCGAGATCACCCGCCCGCCGACCCCTGCATTCCCGACCTCCCCGACGGGTCCGAGGGACTCCCAGGAACTCTGGGCTCGGAGGGCTCCCGGTCCTCCGGCGAAGAGCGCCGCGGACAGCAAGCCGGCCAGGCCGGCCCGGGACAGAAAGGTTTCCATACGGCTTTTCCGGCTCGGCTTCATGGCGCTCCTCCGCTTCCAGGCTAGTTGTTGCAGGTGGGATCGGGCGTGAAGGGCGGCGTCCAGGGGGGCGTCGGGCACTGGGGGGAGAGGACGGGGATGGGAGTGCCCGCATACGGATAGTTTTTCTGATCCTGGATGAAGCAGTTGAGGGCCTTCGCCAGCCCCGTGTCCTCGGCTCGCACCACGAAGGAAAAGGGCTCGGCATAACCAATCCCGTCGCCTGCCATGTTGCAGTGCGGCCAGACCGTGGCCAGGGTCTGCTCGCCGTAGGAACAGTCATCGTTGCCGGAGCCGCCGCCGCAGGACAGGTCCTGGACGCTCCCATATCCCCCGCCGTAGGCGTAGGGCACTCCGGGGTCCTTGTCGTCGGGGCTGATCTTGTTGTTGGCGATATCGGCGGCGGCGCACTTCTCCTGCTTGTTCCGGGGGTACTCGATGAACACGCAGAACGGGTCCTCTTCCCGGCTCCGTTCGTCGGAGGCGTCGAGCCCGGGGAACAGGGTGCAGGTGTGGTCGCCGTCAGCTTTCTTGCAGGGATGCAGCCCCGCGCTCCTCAAGCGGTAGCAGAGATCGGAGTGGGCGGTCGACCCCTGGGTCACGATCGCCTTCCTGCCGCGCAGATCCTCGATCCGGGTGAGCTGGGTGAAGTCGGCGGTCCGCACATTGAAAGACCGGAGCACGTGGTAATAGGTGTTCGACCACTCGACGCCCTTGCCCGCGGTCTGCTTGCGGCGGGCCTCCGTGTCGGAGATCCCCGTGCCGGCGATGTCGCAGTGTCCCAGCCCCGGTTCGAGCCAGATGTCGTTGAAGTCCTTGGGGATCACGACGAAGTTCTTGATTCCGTTTACATTCGCAAACTTCTTGAGATAGGCCACATCCCAGCCCTGCCAGTCTGTGTCTTTCCGAATGGCGAACGGCGGAAAGCCCCAATAGAGACAGACCTGCAGGGTGTCTTCTTTTATGGTCTTGAAAGGGGGAGCCTGGTCCGCGCGTGCGGCCGGCGTGAGCAAGGCGGCCAGAGCGGTCGCCGCCAGGAGATACGATACGGTGGTCTCGCGAAAGCCCTTCGACATGGCGAATTTCTCCCTTTGTCCCAGTATTCATACTGGACATGGATCAATGCTGCTGCACGGACGTGCTGAGGGGGCGCCCCGCAGGGCACCATCCGTTTGTCGCGGTACTTTTAGATAGGTGCCGCTGCCGGGACGGTTATCTCACCCGTGAACGGCGGGAGAGACTCCGAGGTTGCGGGCGAGGCCGGCCTCGAACTCCCGCCAGCCCTGGAAGCGGTCCGCCAGGGTCTCCGGGTCGGTCTCGCGGCTGGCGAGGCGATAGAACAGCTCCCAATGGCGGCGTTCGGCGGGGCCGAGGTCGGCGAGGAGGTGGGCGACCTCCGGGTCCTCGACGACTTCCAGCAGGCGGGTGAACCGTTCGCAGCTCCGCGCCTCGATCATGGCGCCGAACAGCAGGCGGTCGATCTTCGACCAGGGCTCGCGGCCCTGGACGATCCGGGCCCGCAGGCTCTGGGCCCAGGGGTTCCGCCGCCGTCCTCCGAGAGGCCAGCCGCGCCTCCTCAAAATCCCGACCACCCGCCGGAAATGCTGCACCTCCTCGGCGGCAAGCGCCGCGGCGCGTTCGACCAGCTCGGCATCGTCGGGATAGTGGCCCGCGAGGGACAGGGCAAACACGGCAACCTGCTGCTCGCAGACCGCGTGATCGGCCAGGAACTCGGGCAGGCGCGCCGCCGCCAGCTCCGCCCAGGAGCGGGGCGTCTGATGGAGGAGGGGGAGCTCGGAGAAGACGGCTTCGAAGTCGACCGGAGCGGCTGGCGGGCTCTCTTCCATATCGGGACGGCTCATGGGCGGGATCATAGCGCTTCGCGCCTGCAGAGCCCCATCTCCAGTTACTGGGAGAGATGCTTCTCTGCTGGACTGCTAAAGGAATATCCGATATCCTGATTGTCGTAGTAGTGATGAGCCAAGATCTCATCGGATTGCCGCATTGTATCTGTGAGATTCGCGATGCTGGCTGACCAGAATCTGCCCTGCTGTCGTGGCCCTCCTCAGCCGGAGAGCCGCTCCTTTGCCTCTTCGCTGCGGTGCTCTGATTCCGGGGCATCCGCACTCCGAGTCAAACTTCATGGAGGCATTGATGAAAGCAGCCAGTAGGATCTTTGGCTTTGCGGTGGGCGGGACCCTCATTTTGGGCATTCCAGTCGCCTCGCTCCTTACGGAGGCACCCCACGAGCCCCTCCGTACCGAGGCGGCAAGGCCTTCCAACATCGATCTCTTCTACAAACGCTGGGAAGCGCGTTACGTCAGCAACGGGGGAGACCGCAAGGCGGTCGTCGGCGTCGCCTACGTGGAAGGTCTGTCCCAGGAATTTACCCGCGCGGTCGGCCGGATCGACCTCGATCTCGAGCGGGGCACCGTTCAGGCGGAGGTGCGCGGCCTCCCGATGGCGGCCGACGTCTGGCTGATCGACAATGAGGAGGGCAAGAGCGTCGCGCCCGAGCCCGGCGACCGCATGGTACGCCTCGGCCGCCTGGAGGCGAAAGGCGAGGGCTTGGTGGCCTCGGCCGACCTCGGCGAGGACTTCTTCCGCGGCTTCGAGCTGGACCTGGTCGTCGTGACTCGGGCCGGGAAGAGCCCGGTGGAGAGCCGCGTCCTCGTGGGCTCGCGCTCCCTGTTCGAGCGGCTTCACACCCGCGCGCGGCTGGCGGCTCTCAAGGAGCGGGAAGAGCACGCCGCCGGCCTCGGTGCCGTGGCGCGTCTGGCCGAGTTGTTTTCGCCCCGGAGCGCTGATGCCAACCAGATCCTGGTCGCGCAGAAACTGGTGAGCCAACTGGTGGACGATGGCGGCAACCTTTTCTTCCGCGGCACCTTTGGCGGCAACGGCCGGACCTGCGGCACCTGTCACCGGGTGACCGACAACCAAGGGATCGACGCCGAGTTCATTGCGACCCTGCCGGCAACGGACAAGTTGTTCGTCGCCGAATTTCCGGTCAGCAGCGGCGGCGTGCCGGGACTCGAACGGCCGGCGCTGTTGCGCAACTTCGGACTGATCCTGGAGAACGTCGACGGATTCGAGAATCCGACCGTCAAGTTCACCATGCGGGGCGTGCCGCATACCCTTTCCCTGAAGACCTCAATTCAGGCTCCGACCGACGACAACCGGGCTCCTATCAATCGCACGGGGTG
>DATAHG010000836.1:0-3212 GCA_036263295.1 Thermoanaerobaculia bacterium
GCCTCCAGCAACGCGAGGCGGATCTGCCGCAGAGCCCCCTGCAGGGCCTCCGGCGTGATCGTCCCCTCGCCCTTGAGCTGGCGGAAGACCTCCTGGAGCTTGTTCTGTAAACCGTCGAACATCGGAAAACCTCGATCGATAAGTCCGGGGATCGCCGGCCGCGGCCGCGCGAAAGGAAGGGAATGGTACCACGGCGGGCCGGGGCGGCCGCCCCGGCCCGGGAGGCGTGCTACTACTCCATTAACCCCAGATCACGAAGCGAGCTCGCAGCCAGGAGCCGATCCGCAAGCTGGTTCAACTTCTCCGTCGAACGGATCGCCTCGACTTTGCGGCGGGCAGTGCGGGGGAGGGGCCCGAAACGCCGCTCCAGGATGCGCAACAATGCCCTCTGCATCCCCTTGGCCTGGTCCTCGCGCTCTTTGCGCTTGCGCCAGGCGATCAGGTTCTCTTCCAGCATCGCGATCTCCTCCAACTCGTTCAGGTGCGGCACGCTGAAGCTCGGGAAGCTCCGGCGCAGCACCTGGGACAGCCAAGCCGCGAAGGCCCGCCGCAGATCGGGCTGCTCCTGGGGCACGGTAGACGGCAGCGACTCCGCCAAGCGGACCAGATCCTCCGGCGAGCGGGCGGTCTCGATCCGCACCAGGATCGCCATGAGATCCGAGACGCCGTCCAGCTCTCCCGGATCGACCCGGCGCTCGTCCACCACCAGGTAGCGTAGGCGGGGACGGGTCCTTCCCAGAGAGCCCGGCGCCGGTGCGATCAGGGCGTCCAGCTCGCGCGGAGCCGTCCACGGACGGTTCCCATTATAGAGAACCAGGAGCAACACGGGGGGTAATTTTCCTTCCGAGGTCAGCTCCTTGTTGCGGATCTGGTCTTCGTAGAAGAGGGCCACGTAGGTGAGGAGGCGCAAGGCCATGAAACGGTAAGAAGTCGACTGGAACTCCAGCAGCAAGTACACGGCACCGCCGTTCCAGGACAGTTTCCAGATCCCGTCGCCATGGCGGTCGCGCAGGCCGGGGCCGACGAAGCTGGCGCCCACCTTCTCCAGGCTGGCGAAATCGATCTGGTCCACCCACTCCTCGCGCACAAAGGCGCGCAGCAGGGCCTCCACCATCGAGGCATGAGAAAACAGCAACCGGTAACCGCGGTCGTGCTCGGGCATCTCTCGTCTCCGTCTTGTGCAGCGTTTAGAAGAGGAAGACGGAAAAACGGGCAACCCTCTTGCAGACCGGTGACAACTCAGCCGACGATCCGGGACCCAACCTCCGGATCGGTATACTCTCCCGCCTATGGAAAGAAGAGCGAAGATCATGGCCACCCTGGGGCCGGCGAGCACGCGGGAAGATGTGTTGCGGCAGCTCATTCACGCCGGAGTCGACCTGATCCGGCTCAACCTCTCCCACGGCACCCAGGACGAGCACCGCAAGACGGTCCACCTGATCCGCCGGGTGGCGGCCGAAGAGAGCTGCCAGCTCCCGATCGTGATGGACCTCATGGGGCCGCGCTACCGCCTGGGCCAGATCCCGGGGGGGCTGCGCAATCTGGAGCGCGGCGAGCACGTCGTGCTCGGGGCGCGGCAGGACGATCCCGGCATCCTGCCGGTCGATCCCGAGATCCTCGAGCACCTGGAGCCCGGCGAGCGCGTCCTCATCGACAGCGGCCTGATCGAGCTGCGGGTCGAGGCCAAGGAGGGGGAGCGCGTCACCGCCGAGGTGATCAACGGCGGTCCGGTCAAGAACCGCAAGGGCATCAACCTCCCCGACACCAGCCTGCCGTTCGACATCTCGGAGAAGGACCGCTCTGACATCGCCTTCGCCGTGGCCGAAGGGGCGGACTACCTCGCCGCGAGCTACGTCGGCGAGGCCTCCCACATCGAGGCCATCCGCGAGGTCGTGACCGCGGCCGGCGGGCGCATCCCCCTGGTCGCCAAGCTGGAGCGCGCCACCGCCCTGGAGCACCTCGACGACATCACCGAGGCCGCCGACGGCATCATGGTCGCCCGCGGCGACCTCGGGGTCGAGGTGCCGCTCCACACCGTGCCGGTGCTCCAGAAGAAGATCGTGGCGGCCGGCCGCCGCGCCGGCAAGCCGGTGATCGTCGCGACCCAGATGCTGGAGTCGATGGTCGAGCAGCCGCGCCCCACCCGGGCCGAGGCGACCGACGTGGCCAACGCCGTATTCGACGGCGCCGACGCCCTCATGCTGTCGGGCGAGACCGCGGCCGGCAAATACCCGGTCGAGGCCGTCGCCACCATGGCGCGCATCATTCTGACGGCCGAGGAGTACGCCTTGCAGGACCGCGAGGCGCGCAGTGCGGAGCGCCCGTCGCTCCACCCGCTGGGAGACGTTCACGCCCGCCGCACCTACCAGCTCGATCCGTCGGCCCACGACTCCGCCCTCTACGAGCCGTCGCTCGACGTCCCCGACATGGTCTCGGCCGCGGCGGTCTATGCCGCCGACCAGCTCCAGGTGAGCCGCATCGTGGCCTACAGTCAGAGCGGCTTCACCGCCCGCCTGACGGCGCGCTACCGGCCGCGCGCCCCGATCGTCGCCTTCACCCCCGAGGAGGAGGTGGCGCGCCAGCTCCAGCTCGTCTGGGGTGTGCGCCCCCTGGTGGTCGGCGCCGACGTGGGCAGCCTCGACGACGTGGTCTCGGTGGTCGAGCGCCAGCTCCTGGAAGCCGGCCTGGCCGCGCCGGGCGAACGGATCATCATCCTCATGGGCCATCCGATCCGCGAGCGCCCCCTGACCAACCTGATGCGGGTCCACCGCATCCGCCAGAGCTGACGAAACAAGGTAGCAGCCCCCTTGCTCCCCCTCCACGACCTCAACCCGCGGCGCTCGGCGCCGATCGTCAACGTGGTGTTGATCGTGGTGAATGTGGTGTTCTTCCTGTTCGAGCTGTCGCTCGGGGAACGCCTGGAGAGCTTCGTGATGAACGCGGCGTTCGTGCCGTCGCGTTATTTCGACGGCGGCCTGGGCCTGGGCGAGCTCGGCCCGGGCCTCGGCAGCGCCCTGCTCTCCATGTTCCTGCATGGCGGCTGGGGGCATCTGCTCGGCAACATGCTGTTTCTCTGGGTCTTTGGCGACAACGTCGAGGACCGCCTCGGGCACCTGCGCTACCTGCTCTTCTATCTGCTCTCCGGCTATGCCGCCACGCTGGCCCACGTCTGGGCGAGCCCGGGCTCCACCATCCCGGCGATCGGCGCCAGC
>DATAHG010000837.1:0-2568 GCA_036263295.1 Thermoanaerobaculia bacterium
GCTCGAGGGCAACAAGGTCCTGGTGGCGAAGAGTGGGGTCCTGGAGGAGCGCGCCGTCCAGATCGGCGTCAAGAACTGGGACTGGACCGAGGTGCTCTCCGGACTGTCGGCGGGCGACTTCGTCGTGACCTCGCTCGACCGGCCCGAGGTCAAGGCCGGCGCCAAGGTCACCACGGCTCTTCAGGCCGGCTCCACCTCCTCCAAACCGGCCAATCCCTCCTCGCCGTGATCCGGCTCGAAGGCGTTTCGCGGACTTACCTGCTCGGCGGTCAGCCGGTCCACGCGCTGGTCGACATCGACGAGCACATCGAGGCCGGCGAGCACGTCGCGATCATGGGGCCCTCGGGCTCGGGAAAATCGACGCTTCTGAACCTCCTCGGCTGCCTGGACCGCCCCGACAGCGGCTCCTACTGGCTGAACGGCCGCGAGGTCGGCGCCCTCGATGACGAGGAGCTGACTCAGGTGCGGCGCCATACGATCGGCTTTATTTTTCAATCGTTCCACCTCGTGCCGCGCCTCACCGCGGCCGAGAACATCGAGCTGCCCATGATCTTCGCGGGGACGCCGCGGGCCGAGCGCCGGGCGCGGGTGGCCGAGGTCCTCGCCGGGGTAGACCTCTCCGACCGCGGCGATCACCGTCCCGACCAGCTCTCCGGCGGCCAGCGGCAGCGGGTGGCAATCGCCCGGGCGATCGTCATGAAGCCGGCCGTTCTGCTGGCCGACGAGCCGACCGGCAACCTCGACACCGCCTCCGGCCGCGGCATTCTCGACCTCCTCGCCCGCATGAACGAGGGGGGCCTGACGCTGATCGTGGTCACGCACGATCCCACCGTGGCGCGGCGGGCCGGCCGCGTGGTCGTGCTGGTGGACGGCCGGATCGCCCGGCGCCTCGCCGGCTCCGAGGTCACCGGCACGGCGGATCTTTTCCTTCCGCCGGAAGAGATATCCGAGGGACGAGCGGGGTGAGCCCGGCGGACCTCCTCCGCTTCGCCCTGCGGTCGCTCGGCGGCCACCGCCTGCGGACCGCCCTGTCGCTGGTCGGCATGACGATCGGGGTCGCCGCCGTGATCGCCCTCACCGCCCTGGGCGAGGGGGCGCGGGTCTACGTGATCGATCAGTTCGCGAGCATCGGCTCGAATCTCCTCATCGTGGTACCGGGCCGGTCGGAGACCACGGGCATCCCGGGCGTCGGCGCGGCAGCCCACGACCTGACGCTGCGGGACTCGGAGGCGCTGGTCCGCCAGATCCCCCAGGTGGACAAGGTGGCCCCGTTCGTCATGGGCACGGAGACGATCTCCCATGAAGGGCGGCGGCGGCAGGTGGCGGTGGTCGGCTCGACTCACGACTTGCTGGAGGTGCGCAAGCTGGAGATGGGCCGCGGCGAGTTCCTCCCCTTCGAAGAGAGCGGGCGGGGGCGGCCGGTCGCGGTGCTGGGAAGCAAGGTGGCGGCGGAGCTCTTCCCCGGCGGCGAGGAGCCGCTCGGCAAGATCGTGCGGATTGCCGGCTGGCGCATGCGGGTGATCGGGGTCATGACGCCGCGCGGGGTCCAGCTCGGGGCCGACATGGACGAGACCGTGGTGATCCCGGTGGTCCCGGCCATGCGGATGTTCGACCGGCGGTCGCTCTTCCGCATCCTGGTCCAGGTGCGCGGGCACGCCGATCTGGACGAGGCGCGGCGGCGGGTCCTCACCCTGCTGGCCGACCGCCATGAGGAGGAGGACGTGACCGTGCTCACCCAGGATGCGGTGGTCGCGACTTTCTCCCAGATTCTCGGCGCCCTCACGCTGGCGGTGGGTGCCATCGCGGCGATCTCGCTTTCGGTCGCGGGGATCGGCATCATGAACGTCATGCTGGTGGCGGTCTCGGAGCGCACCCGTGAGATCGGCCTGCTGCGCGCCGTGGGAGTGGGCCGGCGCCAGGTGCTGAGCGTCTTTCTCACCGAGGCGGCGCTGTTGTCGAGCGCCGGGGGCCTCCTCGGACTACTGGTAGGTTGGAGCGCGGTGCGGCTGATGGTGAAGCTCTTCCCCGCCCTGCCGGCCTCGCCGCCGGTCTGGGCGGTGGTGGCCTCCTTGAGCCTGTCGGTGGGGCTCGGCCTTCTTTTCGGCTGGCTCCCCGCCCGCCGCGCCGCCGGGCTCGATCCGATCCTGGCGCTGGCCGGGAAATAGGAGAGGGACGAAAACCTTTCGGAACGGTATGCGCGACCTCTTCCCCCTCGCCCTCGGTGCCCTGCGCAGCCACCGGACGCGCACTCTCCTCTCCATGGTCGGGATCGCGATCGGCATCGCGTCGGTAATCCTCCTGACCTCGATCGGCGAGGGGACCCGGCGCTACATGATGGCCCAGTTCACCCAGTTCGGTACGAACATCCTGGCGATCCATCCCGGCAAGTCGAAGACCACCGGCATCCCGGGGGCCCTCGGCGGCACGACCCGCAAGCTGTCGCTCGACGACGCCCAGGCGATCGAACGGGTGGCCGGCGTCGAGGAGATCGTCCCGGTGGCGCTCGGCACGGCCCGGGTCGAAGGGGCCGGCCGCGGCCGCAGCGTGGTGGTCTACGGGGTCACGCCG
>DATAHG010000838.1:0-2089 GCA_036263295.1 Thermoanaerobaculia bacterium
GGATGGATCGAGGCGCGGGTCCTGGAGGGTTTCCCAGATCGTGTTCGCCCGGGCCATGGCGTCGAAGGCGGCGTCGAATTCGCCGAGGGCGAAGCAGTTGAAGCCGGCCACCCAGTAAGCCTGCCCCTGCCACCACCAGCCGCCGCTCTGCTCCAGGAGACGGGCGGCGTCGAGGCTGTACTGCAGGCCCTCCGCGAAGCGGCCCGACCAGAAGCCATCCCGCGAGAGGACGTAGCACGCCTTGCCCTCCGTGGCCTCGTCGCCTGTTTCGCGGGCCGCGGCGATCGCCAGGTGGGCGGTGCGGATCGCCTCCTGCTGCTGCCCCAGGTAGCTGTAGGTGTGGGCCAGCCAGAAGTAGAAACGGCCGAGGAGGGCCGGGTCGCCCAGCCGTTCCGCCGGCTCGCGGTGTTGCTGGAACAGCTCCAGAGTCTCGCGGATGTGGGCCAGGGGGAGGAGGGATTCCGCGAGCTGAAGGGTAATCTCGACGGTCCGCCGATCGCGCTCGGCCTCGGGCAACCCGGCGGACAGGGCCAGCGCCTCCCGCAGGGCCCGCGCGGCCTCGGTATGGGCGTAGCCGCGGGCGGCCTTTTCCGCGAATAGAGAGAGATAGTGGATCGCCTGGGCCGCGTCCCCCGATTTCGGGTAGTGGTAGACCAGGGCTTCGTAGGCCTCTTCCAGGCGGTCCCGGTAGAGCGCCTCGATCGCCTGGGCGGCCGCCGCGTGAAGGGACTGGCGGCGGGCGGTCAGCAGGCTCTGGTAGACCACGTCCTGGGTCAGCGCGTGCTTGAACAGATAGGTGGAGCCCTGCTCGGAGAGTGCCTCGTAGAGGAACTCCCAGCGCTTGAGGTCCGCCAGCAGGGGGGGGAGGCTGCCGGGCTGTTCCCAGAGGGCGCCGAGGAGGTCCGGCGACAGCTCCCGGCCCAGGACCGAGGCGGTCTGGAGGAGCCGCTTGTGCTCTTCCGGCAGCCGGTCGATGCGCGCCATCAGCACGCCCTGCACGGTGTCCGGCACGGTGGCTCCGGACCAGGAGTCGCCGTGCTCGGCCAGGGTCTTGGTCAGCTCTTCCAGGAAGAAGGGGTTGCCGCCGGCCTTCCCGAGGACCGCCTCGATCAGCTCGTCCGGCAGATCTCCCTGGCGGTGCAGGACGGTTTCGATTACGACGCGGCTCTCCTGCGGCGTCAGGTTGCGCATCGAGATCTGGGCGGCGTAGGAGCGGTCGAGCCAGCGTGGCCGGTAGCCGGAGCGGTAGGTCGCGACCAGCAGGACCTGGGCGCGCGCCAGGTCTTCGATGAAGAGCGCGAGGAAGTCCTCGGAGGTCTCGTCGATCCACTGGAGATCCTCGAGCTCGACAATCAGGAGGCGGCCGCGCCCCAGTCCCAACAGGACCCGGCGCAGGGCCGCGAAGGTGCGCGCCTTGAGAGCCTGGGCGCTCAGGTCGGCGAGGCGGTCTTGGCCGTTCCCGCCGCCCAGGAGTCGCAGCAGGAGGGCGAGCGTCTCCTCGTCGTCCAGACCGACCTGACGCAGGCCGGCCCGGACCTTGTCCACCACGGCGGCCGGCGGGTCGGTCTCGGCGATCCGCCAGGCGTTGCGCAGCAGGTGGATCAGCGGGTGGTAGGGCAGGCCGCTGCCGTAGGAGAGGCAGCGCCCCGCCAGGTAGGCGAAGCCGCTGTCCCACCATCGTTTGCGCAGCTCGTGGATCAGGCGGGACTTGCCCGCCCCAGCCTCGCCGGTGATCCCGACGATCTGCCCCTCGCCGCGGGCGGCCTGGTCGCGCAGCTCTTCGACGATGGACAGCTCGCGCTCGCGCCCGACGAAGGGGGTGAGGGCGGCACCGCCGAGCGCCCCCTGCTCGCCGCGCTCGGCCGCCGCGCGCAGGACCCGGTAGGCCTGGACCAGCTCCGCTTTGCCCTTCACGTAGGCCGGTTCCAGGGCTTCCAGCTCGACGGTCCCTTCGAGCAGCCGCGCCGTGCTCTCGCTCACCAGCACGGTGCCGGGCTGGGCGAGGGACTGGAGGCGAGCCGCGAGGTTGGTGGTGTCGCCCACCGCGGTGTAGTCCATCCGCAGGTGGTCGCCGATGCCGCCGACCACG
>DATAHG010000839.1:0-1705 GCA_036263295.1 Thermoanaerobaculia bacterium
CCCGCTTGTCTCCGGCCGGTGCTTGTGACATCCTTCACATGCCCGGAATGGTGCCGCGCTGGCCTTGTGATGCTCCCGTCAGCACGCCATGTGCCAGACCGGCCGAGCCGGCCTGTCGGGGGAGGTCCCCGGCCGGCGCGCCCTCGAATCTGACGATTTCGTTTCTGGAGGAAGTCCGTTGCCGGAGCAGTACTATCCCGTCCTGCTGGCGCTCGGCGTTGCGGCGATCATGGGCGTCGTGATCCTCGGCCTCTCCTGGCTTGTCGGCCACCAGACCGGCGGCAAGATCAAGGGGACTGCGGTCGAGGGCGGCGTGCCCATGCTCGACCGCTCCCACAAGAGACTCTCGATCGCCTTCTTCCTCGTGGCGATCGACTTCATCGTTTTCGACCTGGAGGCCGCCTTCCTCTACCCCTGGGCGCTGATCGTGCGCGAAGGGGGCTGGGAGCTGTTCGCGGCCGTCATGGTGTTCATATTCCTGATCCTGGTCGGGTACGCCTATGTGTGGCTCAAGGGAGGGCTGGAGCTCCGGCCCCTGCGTGAGCGGACCGCCGTACCCGCGAGAACCCGCCGATGAGAGCGAGCGAAACCCAATTCGAGGTCCCCTCTGAATACGCCGGCGCCCGGCTGCCCGACGCGGCCCGCGCCGAGCTGGACGAGATCCGGAAGCGCTATCCGACCGACGAGGCGTCCCTGATCCCGGCCCTGCACATCGCCCAGCGCTTCTGGGGCGGCTGGCTGCCGGACGAGGCGATCGCCGCCGTCGCCAACGAGCTCGGGCTCGCCCCGTCCAAGGTGTACGGCGTGGTGACCTTCTACGACCTCTTTCACCAGAAGCCGGTCGGCCGCCACCGCATCCGGGTCTGTACCAACCTCTCGTGCCAGCTCCGTGGCTCCGACGAGATCATGGAGACCCTGCGCGAGGAGCTCGGCGTCGGAGAGGACGAGGTCACGCCCGACGGGCGCTGCTCCTACGTCCACTTCGAGTGCCTGGGCTCCTGCGACACGGCGCCGATGGCGATGGTCGACGAGGATTATCAGGAGAATCTCACCCCCGACCGGGTGCGCCGGATTCTCAAGGAGCTGAAGTAATGGCTTTCGAGCCCGTCCTGACGCGCAACGTCGGCAACCCTGACGCGCTGACCGTCCGCGGCTACCGCAAGAGCGGTGGCTACGAGGGCCTGGAAAAGGCCCTCAAGATGGAACCTGACGCCGTGATCGAAGAGGTCAAGAAGTCGGGCCTGCGCGGACGCGGCGGCGCCGGCTTCTCCGCCGGCCTCAAGTGGAGCTTCATCCCCAAGGGGAAGGACAAGCCTAAGTACCTCGTCTGCAACGCCGACGAGTCCGAGCCCGGCACCTTCAAGGACCGCCTGCTGATGGAGTTCGACCCGCACCAGCTCATCGAGGGGTGCGCCATCTGCTGCTGGGCCGTGCAGGCCAACACCTGCTACATCTACATCCGGGGCGAATACACCAAGTCGATCGCCATCATGGAACAGGCCATCAAAGAGGCCTACCAGGAGCGGCTCCTCGGTGACAGCGTCCTCGGCTCCGGCTTCAAGCTCGACATGTATGTCCACCGCGGCGCGGGGGCCTACATCTGCGGCGAGGAGACCGGCATGCTGGAGTCGCTCGAAGGCAAGCGCGGCCAGCCGCGGGTGAAGCCCCCCTTCCCCGCCGTGGTCGGCGCCTTCGGCTCCCCCAC
>DATAHG010000840.1:0-2200 GCA_036263295.1 Thermoanaerobaculia bacterium
TGGGGGCGAAGAGCACCCGGTCGGCGCCGGTGAAGGCCTGCAAATAGGGCTCGAAGAAGAAGGTCCGCCCGGCGGTGAGGCTGCGCGGCTCGAACAGCGCCACCAGCCGCCGGCCCGGATAGCGCTGGCGTAGCGCCGTCAGGGTCTTCTCGACCGCGGTCGGGTGGTGGGCGAAGTCGTCGACCACGGTTACGCCGCGAACGGTCCCTAATTCCTCGATCCGCCGCTTGACCCCTTCGAAGCGCCGCAGGGCGTCGGCCACCTGCTCAGCCGGGATGCCGTCGCGGCGGGCCGCCGCCCAGACCGCCAGGGCGTTCGAGACGTTGTGGCCGCCCGGGATCCGCAGCTCGATCTCGACCTCTCCGGCCTCCTCGTCGTGGACCCGGAAGCGGCTGGCGTCCGGCAGGGCCTCGATCAGGCCGAGGGGGCGGAGGTCGTTGCCCTCCTCCAGTCCATAAAAGAGGACACGACAGCCGCTCTCCCGCCCTGCCGCCTGGACGATCTCGCGCACCTTGGGCGAGTCGCCGCAGGCCACCAGCAAGCCGGTGGAGGGGAGCAGGCGCAGGAGCTTGCCGTAGGCCTCCCAGAGCGATTCCGGGGTGGCGTAGAGGTCGGCATGGTCGTATTCGGCGCTCGTCCACAGCAGCGTCTCGGGCTGGTAGTGGAGGAACTTGGCGCCGCGGTCGAAGAAGGCGGCGTTGTATTCGTCCCCCTCGATGACGAAGCGGTCGCCGGTGCCGCAATGAAAGCTGCCCGGCAGGTTGTTGGGGGCGCCGCCGATCAGGTAGCCCGGGTCGCGCCCGCAGGCGGTATAGACCCAGGCGGCGATGGCCGTGGTGGTGGTCTTGCCGTGCGTGCCGGCCACCACCAGGGGGCGGCGGCCGGTCAGGAAGAAGCGGGACAGGGCCTCCGGCATCGACAGCCGGGGGATGCCGAGCCGCTCCGCCTCGACCGCCTCGGGGTTGTCGCGGCGGATGGCGTTGCCGACGATCACGAGGTCCGGGCGCGGCTCCAGGTGGGCCGGATCGTAGCCTTCGAGAGGGTGGATTCCGGCCGCTTCGAGCAGCGTGCTCATGGGCGGATAGAGGGGTCCGTCGGTGCCGCGGACCCGGTGGCCCTGCTCTTGCAGCAGACAGGCAAGAGGCGCCATTCCAGTACCACCGATCGCCAGTACGTAAATGTCGAGTTTATCGAGTCTAGATGATTCCACAGCCAGGCTTTCTCGCGTTTCAGGGGGCCTGAGTGTAACATTAACGGTCGGTCCCAAGGATCTCTTCACAGGAGCAGGTCGTATGCAACGTCCAGTCAAGACTGCCATTCTGGCACTGTGTGCCGCCCTTTCGATCACCTCCGCCATGGCCGCCCAGGGCAAGCCCAAGGCGGTGGTGGACGAGCCCATCAAGGACGTCGGCACGGTGCCGAAGGGGGAGAAGATCGTCCACGACTTCGTCATCCGCAATGCCGGAGACGCGCCGTTGCAGATCACCAACGTCCAGCCGGCCTGCGGCTGCACCGTGGCGGACTTCGACAAGACGGTGGCCCCCGGCCAGACGGGCAAGATCCACGCCTCGATCGACACCTCGACCTTCAATGGCGCCATCGCCAAGGGGGTCACGGTGTTCACCAACGACACCGACACCCCGTCGATCGAGCTGACCATCAAGGCGAAGGTCGAGCCCTACATCTCCGTGAAGCCGGGCTACGCCCGCTACATCTACGTCAAGGGCGAGCCGGGCAAGCCGCTGATCGGCCAGACGATCTGGGCGCCGGACGGCACCGCCATGGACATCGTCTCGGTCGAGAGCACCAAGCCCTTCTTGAAGACCAGCTTCCGCGAGGCCAAGCCCGAGGAGCGGCAGGGCGACGTCAAGGGCAAGCAGTGGCGGGTCGAGATCGAGCTGGCCGAGGACTCCCCGGTGGGGGCCCTGGCCGAGACCATCACCGTCCACACCAACCATCCGAAGCAGAAGCTGGTGCAGATCCCGGTCTCCGGCTTCGTGCGGCCGGTCCTGGCGATCACTCCGCCGGTGGCCGACTTCGGCAACATCGAGCTCAAGGAGCCCCTCAAGAAGGCGGTCAACATCCGCAACTTCGCGACCGAGCCGATCAAGGTGACCAGCGTCGACAAGACCAGCCTGGACGGGATCGACGCCACCCTGGAGCCGCTGACCGACGGCCGCGAGTACCAGGTCCGCGTCGT
>DATAHG010000841.1:0-5037 GCA_036263295.1 Thermoanaerobaculia bacterium
GCATCCTGCTCGACTCGAACCTCGACTGGGGGCAGGGACTCAAACGGGTGCGGGCCTACATGGACCGCGAGGGACTGGAGCGCGTCCCGCTGGTCTACTTCGGGCACGTCGATCCGGCCCTCTACGGCATCCAGTGGGGGTTTCCGCGCGAGGGCTCGGGATACCAGGGGCCGGTTGTGATCAGCGCCAACTTCCTCCACGGCTACGCCTACGCCACCTACGCGCAGGGGCGGCTGCTCCCGGTGCCGGCCGACGCCTTCACCTGGGTGGCGCGTTATCCCCGGGTCGAGGATCTGGGGGGAGGGATGTATGTGTACTGGGTGGGCGGAGCCAGATGAATGCGTGGGTAAGCGCGCGACCGGGCCGGCCCAGGGTTGAAACCCTGGGCTCGCTGCCTGCGCCCGTAAAGGGCGCTCTCAATTCGGAACGCTGAGCCTACGATCCACCCTGCCTATCGGCAAGCCATCCTGAGCGGAGGGCGCCCTTCAGGGGCGCAGGCGATTAGCCCAGGGTTTCAACCCTGGGCCCGTCAGGCCCGCTGAGCGACCGGCTCGGAGAAGGCGAACGCCGAGGTCTCCGGAGTCTCTTCCTTCTCGTACTCGGTGCGGTCGCGGATGTAGAGCGGCCGGTCCGCCTTCATCCCGCGGTATTGCAGCTTGTTCGGTGAGAGGTCGTAGGTGATCGCGCCGGTGACCTTCTCGGCCACGGTCAGGCAGAACGCCTGGGCGGCCGAGCGCAGCGGCTGGTACCAGCGGCCCTCGACGGCCTCGCGCACCCAGATCTGCTCCTGGTGCATCTTCTCGCGGATGCACTCGGAGCTGACGCAGCCCGTCTCCAGGCGGCGGTAGGCGTCGAACAGCACGCAGGCGGCGGGCATCTCGCGCACCTCCTGCACCTTGGCGCCGTCCTCGATCTCCTCCAGCCCCTCGTAGCGGCCGAGCCCGAAGGAGCCGGCCAGCACGTTCACCCGCTCGGTCAGGGTGAGGAAATCGAGTCGCTCGCCGTCCAGCTCCACCGGCACGCCGCCTTCGAAGCGGATCGTCAGGCGGGCGGGGCTGGTGTTGCCGGAAGGCTTGGTCCAGTAATAGAGAGCCTCGGGCAGCTCCAGGTGCTCGGGATCGTCCAGGTCGCCGCTCTCGAACTCACGGCTCCAGAAGTTGGAGTCCGAGCTGGCCGAGCGATTGACCGGAAGCTGGACTCCGGCGGCGCGCAGCTCGGCCATCTTCTCCTCGCGCGAGATCGAGCCGCGGTCGAAGGGAGAGCCGTAGGCGCCCGGGAAGCCGAGGGCGGCGAGAGCGCCGTTGAAGCGGCGCAGGCTGTTCTGCGAGCGGTTCGAGGTGTGGATCACCACGTTGCAGCCGTGCTCGGCCGCCACCTCGGCGGCGATCTTGGCCATCATCGGCCGGGTGAGCGAGGCCGAGATGGGGTGCCCGCCCAGGTAGGCGCCCTGCGCGGCGATGGCCGGGATCACGAAGTCCCGCGCCAGCTCCTCGCGGCGGTCCAGGATGATGCAGCGCACGCCGAGCTGCTTGCCGACGTAATGGACCGCGTCCGGATCCAGCTCGCCGCCGACGTCCACGGTCAGCGCGGTGACGTCCTTGCAGCCGTACTTCGAAAGCAGGTAGAGCAGATACGTCCCGTCGAGACCGCCGCTGAACAGGCACACCGGACGGGTGTTGCCCCCCGAGAGCACCGCTCTCAGCGTTTGCAGGTTGCGGATGGATGGACCCATGGTTGCTACCTCTCTTGCGGAGTGCCTCGATCGCGCTCCGTGGTCTCGATCGAAAGCTGAATTGGACGAACGAATCTGTTCCGGGCCCGGGACGGGCGCCTACAACAGAGAGTGACGCCCGGCCGTCTCAGCGAGACAGGTAGCGGCAGCTTCTACAATTTGCGGAAACTCAGGAGAACCAGGAGCGATAGAGGTCCGGCCGGCGGTCGCGCCAGAAGAGACGACGGGCCGTGGACTCTTTGCACAAGGACAGGTCGATGTCGCAGATCACCAGATCCTCGGCCAGCGATTTGCCGCGGGCGAGCACCCGGCCTTCCGGGTCGACCACGAACGACTCGCCCGCGAAGGTCAGCCGTCCCTCTTCGCCGACCCGGTTGGCCAGGGCGCAGAAGTAGCCGTTCTGGAAGGCGGCGGTGCGGACCTCGGCCTCGTACATCCCCTCCGGCCATTCACCCACCGTACCGGCCTGGGGGATGATCACCAGCTCGGCCCCCTGGATCCCCAGGGCGCGGTGGACCTCCGGGTAGTGGCGGTCGTAGCAGATGACGACGCCGATCCGCCCGGCCCGGGTGTCGTAGACCGGCATGCCGCGGTCCCCGGGGTGGTAGTAGTTCTGCTCGTAGAACCCCTCGTACTGGGTGATGTGGAGCATGCGGGTGACGCCGAGCAGGCGGCCGTCGGCGTCGAACACCGGGGAGCTGTCGAAGCGGCGGCCTTCCGAATCCACCTCGTAGAGGTTGAAGACGGTGACCAGGCCGAGCTCGCGGGCGCGGGCGGCGATGCGGTCGGCCGTGGGGCCGGGGATGGGCTCGGCGAGCTGGAAGGCGGCGCGGTCGTCCGGCTGCTGGGGGAAGAAGCGGTCGAGGACGACTTCGGGAAAGGCCACGAGGTCGGCTCCGGCCTGCTTCGCCGCGGTCATGGTGTCGAGAGCGCGGACGAGGTTCGCCTCCCGGTCGGGGCCGGCGGCGAGCTGGGCGAGGGCGATCCGCACGGTCAGGCTTTCCGTTCCCGCCGCTTGAACGACCAGGTGAAGGCGAAGCGGGCGACCACGATGCCGTCAGGGGAGCGGCCGATCGTCTCGGCGCGGGCGGTGGCGGGCTCGCCGGTCTCCAGGGTGTGGGCCACGGCGTCGAAGATCTTGGGGCCGTCTTCGCAGGTGAAGGTGGTGAGGGCGGTCGCCTTCTTTTCGAAGCTCGCCTCCAGGTTGACGATCAGCATGGCGACCGGCCGGGGGGCCAGCTCGGTCGCGAGCGCGGCGAGGGCGCCGGTCGACAGCTCGGCCGCCATGGCCTGGGCCGCGAAGTAGGTGGAGCGGAACGGGTTGGTGGTCCGCCAGCCGTAGGGGACGGTGACCACACAGCTCCGGGTGTCGAGGCTGCGCACCCGGAGACCGGCCGCCAGGGCCAACGGAAGCTTGGCGAGGAAGTAGAGCCGGATCCAGAAGGGGCTGAGCATCCGGCGCCGGAGCAGGTCGGCGGCGGGGGTGGTATCCCGAGGGAGGGGGTTGGTCATGAGGGTCTTGTATACCAGATCGGGCGATGGGGGTCACGCCCCGGAGGGGCTTGTCGGTGCGTCCGTTTGGGCGTATCCTTTTCCAATGCTGATCAACCTGCCGGGTGACGTAGAAGAGCAACTTCAGGATATCGCTTCCAAGCAGGGGCGCAATGTCGGCACGCTGGTGGAGGAAGCTGTACGAGAGTACCTGGTGACTGTCAGCACGGATAACGCAGACCGGCAGGCGCGCCCCTCTTCCAAGGGACGTGGGCCTGTCGCACTCTGGGATGGCGAGATCCATCACGCCTCGATCGAGCACGACTCGATCTATGACCAGCCTTGATATCGGAGCGGGATACCGTTTTTGTCGATACAGGTGCCTGGATCGCTCTGGCTCTTTCCCGCGATCCTCTTCATACCCGCGCCCGGGAGGTGTGGGAAACCTTGCAGGAAAAGGGGGCCCGCCTCTGCACGTCGGTGCCGATCATCCTGGAGACGTTTACCTTCCTGGATCGCAACACGACGCGGAACGTTGCTCTCGCCTGGAAGGACTCGCTGTCTGAGATTCCTGGTCTTCAAATCGTGACTGTAACTCCCTCTGACCTGAGGGAATCCTGGTCCTACTTCTTGCGGCGCGATTTACACAAGCTCTCCGCGGTCGATGCGACCAGCTTCGTCCTCATGTCCAATCAGGCAATCCGGACGGCTTTTTCCTTTGATCACCACTTCGCGTTAGCTGGTTTTCACATGGCCGAGTAGCCGTCCAGCTCCATTAGGACCTGTCACACCCGGTCCAAATGCCCCACATCCGAATCCCCCATCTCCACCCCCTGGGGGAAGTACTCCTTCCATCTCCGCGTAACCGTGGCCGCCGTGGCCTCGTCGGCGAACAGCTCCTTGGGGTACCAGGGCTTCATACGGGCGTCGATCAGGATGGGGGGCTTGTAGGAGAGGTGGTGGCGCACGATCTCCTGGCCGGCGGCGTGGAGGTCGGCGGCGGGCTCGAAGCGGGTGAAGGTGGTCCAGAGAAAGTTGATCGGACTGGCGGCGGCCCGCCGGGGTTCGTCGGTCAGGACTACCAGGGACCAGGCGGCTAAAGCCGGATGAGCGGCGAAGCGGGCGGCGGCGCCGGGCTCGTCGGCGTAGGCCGGGCCTCCCACCACCAGACAGCCCGGGGAGAAAACCCGGGCCTCGGTGAGTCCCTGGGGCAGCTCGGCGGCGCTGAATTCGCGCGGCAGGTCGCGGACCGGATCCCCCAGCCCCAGCCAGACCCCCTTCGATCCCTCGTTCACGGTGGGACCGGTGTAGTCCAGCGTATCCATGGAGAGATTCGAGAAGACGTAGAGGTCGGTCTCCGGATGAGTGCGCTCCAGGATATGGGTGAGGGTGGCGCGGAAGTCCCGCAGGTCCACCTTGCCGTCGGTGACCAGCAGGAACTTGGTCAGCGAGAGCTGCCCCTCGCCCAGAATCCGGAAGGCTGAGGCCATCGCCTCTCGTTTGTAACGCTGCTTGACCACCGCCCCCGCCAGGGAGTGGTACCCCGTCTCGCCGTAGGACCAGAGATCCTCCACGGCGGGCATGACCAGGGGGAACAGCGGGGAGAGCAGCTCCTGCAGGAGGTCTCCCAGAAAGAAGTCCTCCTGGCGCGGCTTGCCGACTACGGTGGCGGGAAAGATCGCGTCCCGCCGGTGGGCGATGCGCTCGACCTCGAAGACCGGGTAATCATGGCGGAGCGAGTAGTAGCCGTAGTGGTCGCCGAACGGTCCCTCGGGACGGCGGACGCGCGGCGCCACCTTGCCGATCAGGGCGAA
>DATAHG010000842.1:0-10226 GCA_036263295.1 Thermoanaerobaculia bacterium
CAAGCTGATGCAGGTGCTCGCATTGGCGGGCGGGCTCACGCCGTACGCCAAGAGCAAGATCGTCGTGCTGCGCGACCGCGAAGGGAAAGAGGACCGGCGCATCGAGGTCAACCTCGACGCGATCAAGTCGGGCAAGCGCCCGGGTGACAACATCGTCCTCCAGCCGGGCGATACGGTCATCGTCCCCTGAAACTCCCGCCTGAAAAATCTTCCCCGCTTTTACCATCCGGTTCCCCGATCGTTCCCTGGCCGCCTTCCGGGCGGCCGGGAGCGGGTCACGCCGCGGTGACGAAACGGTTCCAGGCGGGCAGCCGTGCTCCCGCCGCCCGGGCGCTCCCCCGCTTGCACTTCTCGGCCGTGCGGCCTCCTTTCTCTACAAATGCCTCTGGACGCCTCAGAGCGGGTGAGCATTCCTCCCGCCTCTCTCGGGGCGGAAAAACATACATGCAGAGCTTCGAAAGCTTTCCAGGCAGGGTTGCGGCATGCACACACGGCTGTGTGAAAGCCCCAGCGGGGGTTCCTTTTCGGTCCTGTACTGGCACCCCTCTTGCACTTTGGACGATTGCCGCGATGGTGCGCTGCTCGATGGGATTTTCGAACAGCCGGTTGATTAGGGGAATCGACAGATCACTCTAAAGAACCGGAAGTGCCAGAGGGGCATCGACGGGCCTGAGCTTCTGCTAGCTGTGAGCGGATTGTACGAGACGAAAAGCTCGCCCAGTGGTACTCGCGATTGCGACACGCCGCTGACGCTCCGGAAGCTCTCCCAGGATTGTCAATGTGGAGATAACGGGACCGGAGACTCTGTTCCAGCCAGGCGGACCTTTACCTGAGCTGGGCGCAGTGTCTCCGGGCACGAGGAGCGGACGCCGATGAGCAAGACGGCAAAAGAGCGGGCAGGGAGCGCGGTGGCGCACCGGCGGAGCATCGCGCTCGGCGTCGTCTTCGCGGCCTGCCTGGCCGGGCCGGCCGCGGCCGGCGAGCTGCGCGCCATCCTCGAAGGCGAGGCGGCGGTCACCAGCGACGGCAACTATCAGCAGTCCGCCGTCGCGGAAGACGGCGGGGACGAGATGGTCGCCCGCGGCGGCCTGTCGTTGCGCCTGTCCTACGACATGAAACGGTCGAGTCTGGCGCTGGTCTACAGCCCTTCTTACGAGCAGAGCCTGGACAACCAGGAGGACAGCCAGGGCCTCCGCCGCGACCGCTCGGGTTTCGCGCAACGCCTCCTGTTCGGCTTCCAGGGCGCCCTGACGCGCCGCACCGATTTCCAGATCCAGGAAAGGCTGTTCTCCAGCCCCAACCTCGACCTCTATCTTCCGCCGACGTCGCCCGACACCATGGCGGTCACGCGGCGCGGCGACCAGCTCAGTCACAACCTGAACGCTTCGATCCGCCAGGAGCTGACCCGGCGGACCGGCCTGACCGCCGCGGTCAGCCATTCGCTGCGGACGTTCGAGAACAGCGATCTGTTCGACACCGAGAGCTACGGCGTGGACCTCGGCTGGAACATGAACCTGGACCGCGACCGTTCGCTGGGTTTTTCGGGTGGCCTTGGCAAGTTCGAATATGAGGATGGCCGGGACTCCGACGTGCGCCTGGCGAACGTCTACTACGCCTTCCTGCTCGGCCGCCGCACCCAGGCGCGGGTCGACGCCGGCGCCTTCTGGGTGACGTCGGTCAACTTCGTGCCGCTGGTCCCGGAGACCCCCGAGACGCTGCCGGGCGAGGAAGCCCCGCCGCTGGTGCCGCTCGTGCCCGTCGACGAGAAGGACAGCGGCTGGCGCGGCGGCGTCCAGCTCTCGCAGCAGGGCGACCTGTTCAACTGGAGCCTGGGCTACCGCCATGACATCTCGGCGGGCTATGGGCTGGGGCGGGCGGCCGAGGCGGACAACGCCTTCGTCGGCCTTTCGCGCGCCCTTGGCCGGACCGTCACCCTCGGCCTCGACGGCGCCGCCTCGCGCCAGCACGACCTCCAGGAATTCGCTGACTTTCGGGGCAGCGACGAGCCGGTTTCGGAGTTCGTGACCGGCACGGCGCGGCTGTCCTGGAACATCGTGCCGTCCCTGCGGCTCACCGGCGGCTACTCCCGCGTCTGGCAGAGCGCCCGGGTCGAGCCGTTCGACGACCTTTCCTACTCGCGTTACTTCCTCGGGCTGGCCTTCCGCATCTTCAGCACCGGAGAGACCCCCAAGAACCCCCTGAGCCCGCAAGGTCTGCGGACCTCGGGGGGGGAGACGGAGAGCGGAGAAGAGAATCCATGAAGAACATGACCCCTCTCGATCTGTTGCGGGCCGTCTGGCGCCGCCGCTGGTGGTTCGTGATCCCTTCCGTGCTGGGCCTCATCGTGGCCTTCGGGGTCTACCGGTCGCTGCCGCCGACCTACCGCGCCAGCACGCTGGTGATGGTCGAGCCGCAGAAGGTGCCGGCCGACTACGTCAAGCCGACCATCACCAACAGCCTGGCGGAACGGCTCGACACCATCGAGCACCAGATCCTCAACCGCGACAACCTGGAGCGCATCGTCCGCGAGATGAACCTCTACCCGGAGCTGCGCGGGGCGGCCTCGGTGGACGACCTGATCGACCGGGTGCGCGACGACATCACGATCAAGCACCAGGGGGAGACCTTCCGGATCTATTTCGAAGGGGGGAATCCCAGGACGGTGGCGGCGACGGCCAACCGCATCGCCGACCTGTTCATCGACGCCAACCTGGAGCTGCGGGCTCGCCAGGCGCGGGAGACCTCCGCCTTCCTGGAGACCGAGCTGCGCAACACCAAGGCCAAGCTGGAGATCCAGGAAGCGAGGATCGCCGAATTCAAGCAGCGCTACATGGGGGAGCTGCCGGAGCAGCGCGACACCAACCTGCGGGGGGTCGAGCAGCTCAACACCAAGCTCGAGATCAACATGGACGCGCTCGACAAGGCGGAGACCCGCAAGCTCCTGCTGCAACGCGAGATCGCCGATCTGCGCACGGCGGCCCAGAACCGCGTCGCGCCGGCCCTGCCGTCGGGGCCGTCGGCGCCGTCGCGGGTCGATCAGCTCCGCACCGAGCTGGCCGAGCTGCGGGCGCGCTACACCGACCGCCATCCCGACGTCATCCGGGCGCAGGAAGAGCTCGCCCGCCTGGAGAAGCTGGAGCGCGAGACGCCGCCGGCCATCGAGGTGAGCGACGCCACCCCCCTGCCGTCCGTGCCGGTCGATCCGGCCCTGCGGGCGCAGCTCGACGCGACCGAGATGGAGATCCGCAGCCTCCACGCCGAGCGCGAGCGCATCCTGGCCGACACCTCCGGCCTGCAGGGGCGGGTCGCCAACACCCCGCGCGTCGAGCAGGAGCTGCTCTCGCTGACCCGCGACTACGACAACATCCACCGCTCCTACGAGTCGCTGCTCGACAAGCGCATCAACGCGCGGCTGGCCGAAAATCTCGAGAAGAGCCGGCAGAGCGAGCAGTTCACGGTCCTCGAGCGGGCGGTGCCGCCGTCGTATCCCTACGGGCCGAACAAGCTTCTGTTCCTCGCCATGGGCCTCGCGGGCGGCTGCCTCCTCGGCGCCGTCGCGGCCCTGCTGCGCGAGCGGATCGATTCCACTTATACCGACGCGGACGAGCTGCTGCGGGATTTCCCGGGCGTCCAGGTCCTGGCCACGATCCCCGTGTTCAGTGGCAGCGGCTCGACCGGCGCATTCCCGGGGCTCAACCGAGCGCGGGCGAAAAGGAGGTCGTGAAGTATGGACCTTTTGTTGAGAAGTGATCGTTCACCGCGTCCCGGTGCCCGGGGGTCCTCCCCGCAGGGCTCGGTGCGGTTGCGCGACGACATGCCGGTGGTCGGCCCGGATGCCCCCCCTTCCTTCGCCGCCGAGCAGTACCGGAGCCTCGCGGTGCAGGTCGAGGAGCGCATCAATCCGATCGGCACCTGGGGATACGCGCTGACGGTCACCAGCCCGGAGGAGGGCGCCGGCAAGACGCTGACCAGCCTCAACCTGGCCCTGACGCTGACCCGCGGCCAGGAGCGCCGCGTGCTGCTCATCGAAGGGGACCTCTGGCGGCCGCAGCTCCACACCTATTTCGATCCTGAATGGAACGAGCGTCCCGGCCTGCTGCAGGTGCTGGAGAAGCGCCTGCCGTTCGCCGAGGCGGTGGTCGGCGTCGAGGACACCAATCTGGAACTGCTGATGGCCGGCGCCGCCGGGGTGGCCGGCGACGTGATGTCGGGGCGCCGGATGTCCGAGGTGCTGACCGAGGCGCGCTCGGCCTACGAGATCGTGGTGATCGATTCCCCGCCGCTCGGCCTGCTCGCCGCCGCCCGTTCGCTCGCCACCCGCTGCGACGGCGTGGTGCTGGTGGTGCGGGCCGGCCAGAGCAAGCGCAAGGCGATCGAAAAGTCGCTCGCGACCCTCGGCCAGGAAAAGACGGTCGGCGTGATCCTCAACGGCATGCGCGTGTCATCGCGCGGTTACCGCGGCTACTACTGAGACTTCCGGAGAGGATGACGCAGCCATGATCCGACTGTTCAGCCGTTACTGGGCCAAGCCGGCGTTCGTTTCGCTGCTGGTCGAGGCGGCTCTGTTCTTCGTGGCGATCCCGCTCGGCACCTACCTGCGCCTCGGGATCGGCCCCGGCTCGCCGCCGGAGATGAACGTGGTGCTCTGGGAGGCGGCGATCTTCACCGCCGTCGGCCTCCTCAGCCTCTACGCCAACGGCCTTTACGACTTCGGCGAGCGGCTGTCGGAGCGCATGCTGGTCATCCGCCTGCTGCGCGCCTTCTGCGTCGGCGCGGTGGCCCTCTTCGCCATCTACTTCCTGTTCCCCGACATCCTGATCGGCCGCGGCGTCTTCGCGATCGCCCTGATCTACACCACGCTCGTGATCGCCGCCTGGCGCTTCCTGCTGCGCGTCATCCTGCGCTCCGATCCGTTCGCCGAGCGGATCCTGATCGTCGGCGCCGATTCGAAAGCGATCGACATCGCCCGCGAAACCCTGTGGCGCAAGCACCTGGGCTACCGCATCGTCGGCTTTCTGTCCGACGACCCGGCGCTCCAGGGAGTGAGCCTGATCAATCCGCGGGTGATCGGCACCACCGCGCAGTGCCGCGACCTGGCGCTCCAGCACGGGGTGTCGCGCGTCGTGGTGGCGGCCCTCGACCACCGCGGCAGCCTCAGCATGGACTCCCTGCTCGACTGCAAGACCTCCGGCGTGCGGGTGCAGGAGGGCTCGAGCTTCTACGAGCAGCTCACCGGCAAGATCATGGTCGAGGGGCTGCGCAAATCGTGGCTGATCTTCTCCGACGGTTTCGTGGTTTCGCGCGGATCGCTGTTCGCCAAGCGCCTGCTCGACGTGACCGCGGCCTCGATCGGCCTGCTGCTGGCCTCCCCCCTGATGCTGCTGGTGGCGATCGCCGTCCGCCTCGACTCGCCCGGCCCGGTGCTGTTCCGGCAGGAGCGTGTCGGCCGCGGCGGCAAGCTGTTCACCCTCGCCAAATTCCGCTCGATGCGCACCGACGCCGAGGCGCAGGGGGCGCAGTGGGCGGTCGAGGGGGATCCGCGCGTCACCCGGGTCGGGCGGTTCATCCGCGCCACCCGTCTCGACGAGCTGCCGCAGCTCTGGAACGTGCTGGTGGGGGACATGAGCCTGGTCGGTCCGCGCCCGGAGCGCCAGATGTTCGTCGATCAGCTCCGCGAGCAAAATGCTTTCTATGAGCAGCGCCTGGTGGTCCGCCCCGGCCTCACCGGCTGGGCGCAGATCAAGGCGCCGTATGCATCGTCCTTCGAAGAGTCGATCGAGAAGCTCAAGTTCGACCTCTATTACATCAAGAACCTGTCGATTTTTCTCGACATCTCGATCCTGCTGTCTACCGCGAGGATCGTGCTTCTGGGAAGAGGTGCGAGATGAACGAGACCCCGTCGTTACATTCCGTGGGTCAGCCGGTGGAGAAAAGCCCCATCGATCTGCGCCGCCGTGCGCAAACCCGGTCCGAGTTGAACAGTTCCGAGGCGGACCGGAAGAAGGACGGCCTCAATCTGCTCTATCTGTGTCATCGCGTCCCCTGTCCACCGGACAAGGGGGACAAGATCCGGGCCTATCACGAGATCCTGTCGCTCGCCCGGCATCACCGCGTCCACCTGCTGACCCTGGCGGATGGGCCGGTGCCGGACCTCTCGCCGCTGGCCGCGGTGTGCGAGCGGGTGGAGGTCTTCCCGATCCACCGGCCGGCCGCCTTCCTGCGCGCCGCCGCCGGAGCGCTCAATCCCCGGCCGCTCACCCTGTCGTTCTTCGAATCGGCCGCCCTGCGGCGCCGGGTTCAGGAGCTCGCGGGCAGCGAAAAATTCGATCTGGTGGTGGCCTACAGCTCGTCGATGGCGCCCTATGCCGAGCTGGTCGAAGGGGTGCCCGCCGTGCTCGACATGGTGGACGTGGACTCGGCGAAGTGGGGGCAGTACTCGCGGTTCGCGGCCTTTCCGCTCAACCAGATCTACGCCCTGGAGGCGCGCCGCCTGCAGGCCTATGAGGCCGGGCTCGCCAGGCGCTTCGAGCGGATCGTGCTCGCCACCGGCAACGAGACCCGGCTGTTCAAGTCCTTCGCGGCCGATGCCCGGGCGGCGACCATCCCCAACGGGGTGGACCTCGACTTCTTCCAGCCGTTCGACCTGCCAAAGGCGGAGAACCCGACCCTGGTCTTCACCGGCCAGATGGACTACTTCGCGAACGTCGATGGGGTGACCCACTTCGCCCGCGTGATCCATCCGCGGCTGCGCCAGCGTTTCCCGGACCTGGAGCTCCTGATCGTCGGGCGGGCGCCCGCCCCGGCCGTGCGCGCCCTCGGCGAGCTGCCCGGCGTCATGGTCACCGGCGCGGTCGGAGATGTCCGGCCGTTCCTGTCGCGGGCCTGGGGGTTCGTGGCGCCGTTGCGCATCGCGCAGGGGGTCCAGAACAAGGTGCTGGAAGCGATGGCCTCGGCCCTGCCGGTGGTCTGCACCGACCGCGTCCACGCCGGTCTGAGTGACGGCGGGTTCCAGCACGACCGCGACCTCCTGGTGGCGGCCGACGACGAGGCCATGGAGAGCAATCTGGTGGCCCTCCTGGAAGACGCGGGGCTGCGCGACCGGCTGGCCGAATGCGCCCGCCAGCGTCTCCTCTCCTCCTATCGCTGGCAGGCCAACATGGACCGCTTCGAAGAGCTGCTCATCGCGGCGGCGCGCCGCCGTTCCACGGCTCCGGGCGGCGCGTTGGCGCTCCCCAAACCGGAGCGCCCGGCGGCGCTGAGGGAGGCCGGCAAAGTCCGCAGTGCGTGACCTGATCCTGCTCGGGCTGGTGGCCGGCATGCTGCCGGTGATCGCCTTCCGTCCCTACTTCGGGCTCCTGGTCTACGCCTGGCTGGCCTTCATGCGGCCCCAGGACCTGACCTGGGGGATGGCGCGCTCGCTGCCCCTGTCGCAGTGGGTGGCGATCGCCATGGCGGTGGGGCTGCTCTTCACCATGGGGCGGGAGCGGCTGGCGACCCTCAAGACCCAGACCGTGCTGATGATCCTGCTCTGGGGATGGATCTCCCTTTCGGTGCTCAACGCCCTCAACCCGGCCCTGTGCGAGCACACCTACGGCCTGTACTGGAAGGCGATCCTGATCAGCGTCCTGACGACCGGCCTGGTCCACGACCGCCAGCGCCTGCGGATCGCGATCATCGTGATCGCCTTCTGCCTCGGGCTCCTCGGCACCAAGTACGGCCTCTTCGGCCTGCTGCGCGGCGGCGCCCGCTTCTACGCCGGCCCGGGCGGCTTCATGTCGGACAACAACAGCTTCGCCCTGGCGCTCAACATGACGCTGCCGCTGCTGATCGGCATCGCCCTGGTGGAGAAGTTGAAGGTCTTGCGTCTGGCCGCCGCCGGCATGGCGGTGTTCAGCCTGCTCACCATCGTCTTCACCTTCTCGCGCGGCGGTTTCCTGACCCTGGCGGTCATCGCGCCGATGCTGATCTGGCGCTCGAAGCACCGCACGGCGGTGATCCTGGTCCTCGCGATCGGTTTCTCGGTCCTCTTCTATACCTCGTCCGGGGCGTTCAAGCAGGACTATGTGGATCGCGCCAGCAGCATCTCCGACTACGAGGAGGACGGCTCGGCGCGCGGCCGGCTCAACGCCTGGCAGACCGCCTGGAGCGCCTTCCTCGATTACCCCGTGTTCGGGGTCGGCCCCAACAACTTCCAGGTCGTCTTCCGCACCTACTCGCCGACGCCGGACCGCTTCCGGGTGCAGCACAACGCCTATCTCCAGATCCTGTCGGAGTCCGGCCTGCCGGCCCTGCTGCTGTTCCTCGGCGCGATCGGCTCGACCCTCTGGCGGCTGCAGCGCCTGCGCGGCGACATCCGCTTCGGCTGGGCCGAGACCTACGCCCGCATGCTGCAGCTCTCGATGCTCGCCTACCTGGTGGGCAGCCTGTTCCTCAACACGGCCTACAGCGAGCTGGTCTACAGCCTGATCGGTCTGAGCGTCGCCCTCGAGGTGGTCGCCCGCAAGGAGGCCGCGGCCGACGCGAGCGAGGCGGTGACGGCCTCCGGCAAAGCCATGCCGGGCGCGGGAAAGGCGCCGGCCGATCCGGCTCTCCCCTGGTGGAAGCAGCCGCGGCCCGCCGCCGCTCCGGCTCCGCCGCGCTCGCCCGCCTCGGCGCCGGCCTCCCTGGGAGGGATCTGACATGTGCGGGATCGCCGGCCTGTTCTGCTACCGCGGGTTCGGGGAGCCCGCTTCGCGCGAGATCCTCGCCCGCATGGTGGCGCCGCTGCGCCACCGCGGTCCCGACGACCAGGGGATCCTCACCGCCGGTCCGCTCGGCCTCGCCCACGCGCGCCTGTCGATCATCGATTTGAACGGCGGGCACCAGCCGATCTTCAACGAGGACCGTTCGGTCGCCGTGGTCTGCAACGGCGAGATCTACAACCACCGCGAGCTGCGCGCCTGGCTCGAAGCGCGCGGGCACGTCTTCGCCACCCGCTCCGACACCGAGGTCGTCGCCCATCTCTACGAGGAGCTGGGCGAGGGGTGCGTCGAGATGCTCGCCGGCATGTTCGCCCTGGCGGTGGCCGACCTGCGGCGGCGCCGGCTCCTGCTGGCCCGCGACCGCGCCGGCAAGAAGCCGCTCTTCGTGGCCGACGACGGCCGCCGTCTCGCCTTCGCCTCCGAGCTCAAGTCGCTGACCGCGGCCGGGCTGATCGGGGCGGAGGTGGACCCCGACGCCCTCGACCTGTACCTCGCCTACGGCTACGTCCCGGCCCCGTGGACCATCTTCCGCGGCGCCACCAAGCTGCCGGCCGGCCACCTCGCGGTGGTGACCGAGCTCGGGCCGCGCGTCGAGCGCTACTGGGACCTGCAGTTCGCGCCGCCGTCCGAAGCCCTCGCAACGGGAGAGGCCGAAGAGCTGACCGCCGAGCTGGAAGGCCTGCTCGGCCAGGCCGTGCGCGACCGGCTGGAGAGCGACGTGCCGCTCGGGGCGTTCCTCTCCGGCGGGATCGACTCGGGGACCATCGTCTCCCTGATGAGCGCCGCCATGGACCAGCCGGTGCGGACCCACACCGTGGGCTTCTCCGACCGCACCTTCGACGAGCGGGACGACGCCGCGGCGGTCGCCCGGGCGCTCGGCAGCGACCACGCCGAGTACGAGGTGCGGCCGGATCTCGCGGACGTGCTGCCGCGCATCGGCTGGCACCTCGACGAGCCGTTCGCCGACCCCTCGGCGGTGCCCACCTGGTACGTCTCCCAGGAGACCCGCCGCCGGGTCACCGTGGCCCTGTCGGGCGACGGCGGCGACGAGCTGTTCGCGGGCTATCCCGGCCGCTACGGCATGCCGCTGTGGGAGGCGCGGGCGCGCCAGGCGCTGCCGGAGGGGATCCGCACCGGCCTGCTGCCCGGGCTCGCCCGGCGCTGGCCGCGCTCGGCCCGCCTGCCGCGCCCCCTGCGCCTCGGCGGCTTCCTCGCCAACGTGGCGGTGGACGCCGACCGCGCCTACTTCCACGACCGCTGCCTGATTCCGGCCTCCCTCCAGGAACGCCTGTTCGGCGTCGGGCTCCAGGAGCGGCGGCGGAGCTTCGACCCCTTCGTGGCGCTGGAGCCGCACCTCGCCCGCGCCCCGCAGGGCGACCCGCTCGCCCGCCTGCTTTACCTGGATTTCAAGACCTGGCTCGCCGACGACGGCCTGGTCAAGGTGGACCGCATGAGCATGGCCCACGCCCTGGAGGTGCGCTGCCC
>DATAHG010000843.1:0-2735 GCA_036263295.1 Thermoanaerobaculia bacterium
ACCTTCGAGGCTCAGCTTGTAGGCCATGCGGGTGGCGGAAAAATCCTTCTCGTTGGCGAGGCTGAGCCCGAGGGAGCCGATGGCGGCGAGCGACTCCAGGTTGGCCAGGATGTTGTAGAGGAAGTAGGTGTTCTGGGTGACCCCCACGAAGACGCCGACCGGCCGCGAGGTGCCGGCGTAGCCGGCGTTCTCCAGGGCCTCCCAGCCGCACTCCAGCAGGAAGCGCTGCTGCGGATCGAGGATCTCCGCCTCGCGCGGGGAGTAGTCGAAGAAGGCGGCGTCGAACAGCTCGGCCCCCTCCAGCACCGCGCAGGCCTTGACGAAATTGGGGTTGGCCAGCATGGCGGCAGGCACCAGGCCGGCGAGCTCCTCGTCGGTGAAGAACGAGATCCCCTCCTGACCCGTGCGGAGGTTGCGCCAGAACTGCTCGACATCGTTCGCCTTGGGGAAACGTCCCGCCATGCCGATGACGGCGATCTCCAGGCCGTTGCGTTCACTCATGAGGGCTCCAGTTCTTCAGGGCTGTTGGAGCGGCCGGCGCGGCGCAGGTGCAGCAGGCGGGCCTTGGGCTCCGCCCCCCCGGCCGCCCCCGCCACCCCGGCCGACACCGTCCTGCTCTCGCCCGGCCCCTCCGCGCCGTCGTCGCCGCCGGCCAGGAAGCGGGCCAGCGCCTCGACGCTCGCGTTGCTCAGGAGATCGGTCATCGAGACCTCGCGGCCGAGCCGCTCCTCGAGGCGCGACTGGACCTGCACCAGCAGCAGCGAGTGGCCGCCGAGGTCGAAGAAGTTGTCGCGCACGCCGACCCGGGGCACCCCGAGGACCCCCTGCCAGACCTCGGCGACGACCTGTTCCAGGGCGCTCTGCGGGGCCTGGTAGGCCCCTGCCGCGACGGCCTGGGCGGCCTGGCCGAGGCTCTGCAGCGCCTTGTGGTCGATCTTGCCGTTGGCGGTCAGGGGGAGGGAGGGGACCAGCACCCAGGCGGCGGGGATCATGTATTCGGGCAGGCGGCGCGCCAGTTGACCGCGCAGGTCGGCGGGCTCCGGCCGCGCTCCGCCGGCCGGCACCACGTAGGCGACCAGCCGCCGCCTCTCCCCCTCTCCCTCGACCCGCACGACCGTCTGGCGGACCTGCGGGTGGCGCCCGATCTCGGATTCGATCTCTCCCAGCTCGATGCGGAAGCCACGGATCTTCACCTGGTGGTCGACGCGCCCGAGGTACTCGGTCTCGCCCCCCCGGCGGCGCGCGAGGTCGCCCGAGCGGTAGAGCCGGGCGCCCGGCACCGTGCCGAAAGGATCGGGCACGAAGCGCTCGGCGGTGAGCGCGGACCGGCCGAGATAGCCGCGGGCGAGGCCGGCGCCGCCGACGTGGATCTCGCCGGACACCCCGGCCGGCACCGGCCCCAGGCCGCGCTCGAACGGCTCGAGCAGGCGCAGTGTCAGGTCGGGGATCGCCCCGCCGATCGGGCTGCGCTGCGGCCCGGCGAGGTCGGCGGCCTCGATCGGCCGCCAGGTCACATGGACCGTGGTCTCGGTGATGCCGTACATGTTGACCAGGCGGGGGCGGCCGCCGTGGCGCTCCACCCAGGGGGCGAGCCGCGCCGGCTCCAGGGCTTCGCCTCCGAAGATCACCCATTCGAGGGAGAGCGGCGCGGCGGGCTCCGCCCGCTCCGCTTCCAGCCGGACGAGCTGCAGGAAGGCCGAAGGCGTCTGGCTGAGCACCGTGACCCCTTCCCGCGCCAGCATCTCGCGGAAGGCCGCGGGGGACCGGCTGGTCTCGTAGGGCACCACCACCAGGCGGCCGCCATGAAGGAGGGCGCCCCAGATCTCCCAGACCGAGAAGTCGAAGGCGCTGGAGTGGAAGAGCGTCCAGACGTCGCGCGGCCCGAAGCCGAACCAGGGGGCGGTCGCGGTGAACAGCCGCACCGCGTTGCGGTGGGGGATCAGCACCCCCTTGGGGCGGCCGGTCGAGCCCGAGGTGTAGATCACGTAGGCCAGGTTGTCCGGTCCGGCGCCCCCGGCATTCCCGGCATCCGCCAGGGGCTCGGAGGGCTCCGCCGTGATCGCCGCCGCGGTCGCCGGATCGTCGAGGAGCACGGTCCGCAGCCCCGCCGGCCGCTGCCCGCCGAGAGCCTCGCCGTGCGCGACCAGGACGGCCGCTCCGGAGTCCTCCAGCAGGAAGGCCTTGCGGTCCTCCGGATAGGCGGGATCGATCGGCAGGTAGGCGGCGCCGGCGCCGAGGACGCCGAGGATCGCAACGACCAGGTCGGCCGAGCGCTCCAGGCAGAGGGCGACGCGGTCCTCGGGACCGACCCCCAGGCCGCGAAGGAAGCGGGCCAGCCGGGCGGCGCGGGCCCGCAACTCGCCGTAGGTCAGGGTCGCGGCGCCGCAGGTCAGGGCCGGAGCGTCCGGCCGCTCGCGGGCCTCTGCCGCGAAGAGGCCGTGCAGGGTGGCTTCTGACGATGCCGAAGCGACGGCCTCCTCCCGGAGGAGGTGGTGGCGCTCGGCCTCCGAGAGCCAGGGGAGATCGGCGAGCGGGGTGTCCGGTGCGGCGGCGATCCCCTCCAGCATGCGATCGAGGTGCTCGCCGAAGCGGGCCACGGTGACGGCGTCGAACAGGTCGCGGTTGTACTCCAGGACACCTTCGAGGCCGTTCTCCGTCTCGGCCACGTCCAGGGTGAGGTCGAACTTGGCGGTGGGCCGGTTGACGATATGGGTGCCGACGGCGAGGAAGCGCTG
>DATAHG010000844.1:0-4053 GCA_036263295.1 Thermoanaerobaculia bacterium
GCCATCAGGTAGTCGCGGCCGTAGCGCTCCAGGCCGCAGGCTTCGGCCAGGTAGTCGGTGTGCCCCTTGAAACCGGGCAGGACGTGGCGGTCGATCGAGCCCTTGGCGACCGGCGCCGTGACCAGGGCGTCCGCCCGTCCCGACCGCACCAGGGCGATGCCGGCGTCGAGCGCCGCCATGGCCCCGCCGGCGTCGGCCGGGCCGGACTGGCCGAAGCTCAGGGCGCGGCGCTCCCCCACCGGGTCGAGGACCGGGATGGCGGCGCCGTCGATCCCCTTTGAGGAATCGAGGCTGTCCGGCGAGCTGACGTAATGGAGGCGGTCCCAGGGAAAATCCGTCATGACCGGCCGCAGGGCTTCGAGCGCGGCGCGCTCAGCGACGACGATTGGCTGCCAGCGGGCCGGGAGCCCGGAGGGGGAGGGCTGCAGGAGCTTGAGCAGGATCTCCGGACCGATTCCCGCGGGATCACCCTGGGTCAGGGCGAGGCGAGGCGGCCGGGGATCCATGGAGTCGGGTGAGGCGCGGTCGCGGTCGGTGAAAAAGGGGGGGCGGCGGTCCGTCCGGTCAGTCTTCGGACGTCTCGCCGTTGCTGACGCGCTTGCCGCGGCGCCTCAGCTCCTCTTCCTTGAACATGTACCGGATGCACTGCTTCTGTATCAGCAAGTTGGGCCCGGAAGTCCGATTGATCTTCAGGGCCCCCTTGTCGTACCACTCGATCCAGCCCCGCAGCTCCTCTCCGTCGTTGAGGATCAACACCATGGGCGTCTTCGCCGCCATCTGCTTGAGGTAATAGAACTCCTCAGCGTTGGTCTGCTCCGGCGGCGACTGCTTGCGGCGGACACTCCTCGCGGGAGACTCCTTCTTCAGCTCGTTCATGTCCGGGCGAATCAGCTTTCGATTGGCCATTTTGGGAAGATCGGCTCGCTTTCGAACTTATGGGTTCACAACCGCGAGAGGGCGGCTGTCCGGGTTCTTGGTTTTATACGCTTCATCCTCGTAGGCCAGGCAACACAACAGGCGGCCGCACTGGCCCGAGATCTTCGAAGGGTTGAGGCTCAGGTTCTGCCGCTTCGCCATCTGGATGGAGATCGGGCGGAACTCCTTGAGCCAGGTCGAGCAGCAGAGCGTCTGACCGCAGACGCCGATGCCGCCGAGCAGCCCGGATTCGTCGCGCGCCCCGATCTGGACCATCTTCACCCGCACCGAAAAGCGGCTGGAAAGGTCGCGAACCAGTTGTCGGAAGTCCACCCTGCCTTCGGCGGTGAAGTAAAAATTCGCTTTCTTGCCGCTGAGCGAGAACTCGACCTGGGAGACCTTCATGTCGAGGCCCAGGGCGCGCGCCCGCTCCTGGGCGAACAGCTTGCCCTGGAGCTGGTTCTGCAACTGCCGGTCGAAGGCCGCCAGGTCGTTCTCGTCGGCGGCGCGCAGCACCGGCCGCGCGCTCGACTTCTGGCACGGCTTGAAAACCGGCATGGGCGACTGTTCGACCTGGCCCAGAGCCGGGCCCGATTCGAGGTCCACGATGACCCTCTCCCCCCTCGCGTAGATGCCCGCTCCGGTGGAGCAGAGCGTCAGATTGGTCTCTTCCTTAAAACGAACGCCGATGAACGTGTTCTCGACGGCGGTCGACATTCCTTTGAACGAGCAACCCTGGCAACCCATGGCTTATGTCCATCCAATTCTGGGTGCGACCGGAAACCTATGCAGGATAGGTACCAGCCAGGTCTATGTACAACTCCGCCGCGGCCCGGAGGCCCGGCGGGACAAATCGTCCCTGCGTCCCCGCAAGTTACCACGTTCCTGCCGCGGCGGCCGGGTCGAGGACCCGCCGGCCGATGTCTCTCCGGCAGACCTTTTGCGGCCAGTCCACCTCCTCGACCGCGGCGTAGGCCCGGCGCAGGGCTTCGGGGAGGTCCTCCCCGACGGCGCAGACCGACAGCACCCGTCCCCCCGCGCTCACCAGCTCGCCGTCACGCAGCGCCGTTCCGGCATGGAAGATCTCGACCCCTGGCAGGGCCCCGGCGCGGTCGAGCCCGCCGATCGGGTCCCCCGGCTCCGGCTTTCCCGGGTAGCCCGGGCTCGCCAGGACCACGCAGGCCGCCGCCTCGCGCCGAAAGGTCAGGCGCGACGTCTCGAAACGGCCGGCGGCGCCCGCCGCCAGGACCTCCAGGAGGTCGTCTTCCAGGCGCATCAGGAGAACCTGCGCCTCGGGATCGCCGAAGCGGGCGTTGAACTCCAGCACGCTCGGGCCGTCCGGCGTCAGCATCAGGCCGGCGTAGAGCACCCCCACGAACGGCCGCCCCTCGGAGGCCATGCCGCGGATCGCCGGGTAGAGCACGGTCTCCAGGATCTGGGCCGCGGTCTCGGCCGGCAGCGCCCCGGACGGGCTGTGGCACCCCATGCCGCCGGTGTTCGGGCCGGTGTCGCCGTCGCCGATCCGCTTGTAGTCGCGGGCGGTGGCGAGCGGCAGGATGCGCTCGCCGTCCGACAGGACCATGAAGGAGACCTCCTCGCCGGGCAGGAAGGCCTCGATCACGGCGCGATCGGCGCTGGCGCCAAACCGGCGCTCCTCAAACAAGGCGCGGATGCCGTCCTCATATTCCGCGGCGTCGTTGGCGATCAGGACGCCCTTGCCGGCGGCCAGTCCATCCGCCTTGATCACGACGGGATAGCCGAAGCGGCCGGCGGCGTCGCGCGCCGCCCCGGCGTCGTGCACCACCACGAACCGGGCGGTCGGGATGCCGTGGCGCACCATCAGCTCTTTGGCGAAAACCTTGCTCCCCTCGATCTCGGCGGCGCGCTGGCTGGGGCCGAAGACCGCCAGGCCGCGGCTCGCCAGCTCGTCGGCGAGCCCGAGGGTCAGCGGGAGCTCGGGTCCGACCACGGTCAGGCCGATCTCGTGCTCGGCCGCGAAGTCGGCCAGGCGCTGCACCTCCTCGGCGCCGATCGGCACGCACTCGGCGACGGCGGCGATGCCGGGGTTGCCCGGCGCGCAGTAGAGCTTCCCGAGCCGCGGGCTCTGCCGCAGCTTCCAGCAGAGGGCATGCTCGCGCCCGCCGCCGCCCACCACCAGAACGTTCATGCCTGCCTCCGATCGGCCGGCCGGCTCGTCCCCTGGAGGGCGGTCACGGCCATGGCGTCCAGAATGTCTTCTACGGAGCAGCCGCGGGAGAGGTCGTTGATCGGCCGTTCGAGCCCCTGGAGCAGCGGCCCCACGGCGCGCGCCCCCGCCAGGCGCTCGGTGAGCTTGTAGGCGATGTTGCCGGCGTCGAGGTCGGGGAAGACCAGGACGTTGGCGTGGCCGGCCACCGGGCTGTCCGGCGCCTTGCGGGCGGCCACGTGGGGGACCAGCGCGGCGTCGGCCTGCAGCTCGCCGTCCACCTGGAACGTGACCCCGCGTTCCCGCAGGAGCTCCAGGGCGGTCCGCACCTTGTCCACCCGCGGATGCGTAGCGCTCCCCTTGGTCGAGAACGACAGCAGGGCGACCCGGGGCTCCTCGTCGAGCAGCACCCGGCAGCTCGCGGCCGCGGACTCGGCGATGTCGGCGAGCTGCTCCGCCGTGGGGTCCGGGACCACGCCGCAGTCGCTGTAAATCAACGCCCGCCCGTCCGGCAGGACCATGAGGAAGCAGGACGACACCACCTTGAGCCCCGGCCGCGGCCCGATCACCCGCAACGCCGCCCGCATGGTGTCGGCAGTGGTGGCGACCGCCCCCATGACGGCGCCGTCCGCCCGCCGGGTGAGGACGCGCAGGGCGGCGTAGTAGAGCGGATCGCGGATCATCCGCTCGACCTCGGCCGGATCGATGGGCTTGCCGCCGCGCAGCTCGGCCATGCGGGCGGTGAGCCGGGCCGCCAGGTGCGGCAGGTCGGGCTCGCGGATCGGATCGAGGATCGGGACCGTGAGGGGGACGCCGGCCTCGCGGGCGGCCTGCTCGACCGCCTCCTCGGAGCCGACCAGGCTCACCCGGCAGAGGCGCTCCGCCGTGGCGCGCTCGGCAGCGGCCACCACCCGGGGATCATGCCCCTCGGCAAGGACGATCGTGGCCTGGGC
>DATAHG010000845.1:0-3070 GCA_036263295.1 Thermoanaerobaculia bacterium
GGCCTACCTCGGCCGGCTGCTCGACCTGCTGACCATCTTCTTCCTGATGAAGTTCACCCGCACGCCGCTGCGTTTCTTCGGCCTGGTCGGCACCGGGCTCTTCGCCCTCGGCTTCCTGGTCGATCTGGCGGTCGCGGTGGAGAAGGTCGTCTTCGACGTCGGCATCTCGGAGCGGCCGCTGCTGCTCCTCGGAGTGCTGCTCATGGTCCTGGGGGTCCAGACCCTGTCGCTCGGGCTGGTGGGGGAGATCATCATCTTCACCCACGCCCGCAACACCCGCGAATACCAGGTGGCCGAGATCCTGCGCCGGCCCAGCCTGGTCGACGCCTCCAATGATCCTTCTGAGGAGAGTGAGCCGCGGCCCGCCGCCGCGGCTGGAGGGAACGGCTGATGTGCGGCATCTGCGGAGTGTGGGACGCCTTCGGGGCCGATCTTGCGGCCCTGGAGCGGATGAACGGCGCCCTGGTCCACCGCGGACCGGACGACCAGGGCTCGATCGGCCTCGGCGAGGTCGGTCTCGCCATGCGGCGCCTGTCGATCATCGACCTGTCGCGCGGCCACCAGCCGATCCCCAACGAGGACTCGACCGTCTGGATCGTCTTCAACGGCGAGATCTACAACCACCGCGAGCTGCGCCGGCACCTGGAGTCGCGGGGGCACGACTTCCGCACCGATTCCGACACCGAGGTCATCCTCCACCTTTACGAGGAGCGCGGGGAGAAGGTGGTGGACGAGCTGCGCGGCATGTTCGCCTTCGCGATCTGGGATACCCGCCGCCGGCGCCTCCTCCTGGCCCGCGACCGCTTCGGGCAGAAGCCGCTGTTCTACCGCTTCGACGGCCGCCGCTTCCTGTTCGCCTCGGAGATCAAGTCGATCCTCGCCGGCGCCCAGGCGGCGGGGGAGCCGGCCCCCGGCATCGACTTTCAGGCTCTCGACGAGTACCTCACCCTGCGCTTCGTGCCGAGCCCGCGGACCCTGTTCGCCGGCATCCACAAGCTGCCGGCGGCCCACCTGCTCATCCTGGACGCGCCGCCCCCGGCGCATGCCGGAGCGCCGGGAGTCCTGCCCGGGCCGGCCGCCGTCGGCCCCCGCCCGGTGCCGCGCATC
Source organism: Thermoanaerobaculia bacterium (assembly GCA_036263295.1). Taxonomy (GTDB): domain Bacteria; phylum Acidobacteriota; class Thermoanaerobaculia; order Multivoradales; family UBA5704; genus DATAHG01. The sequence continues at coordinate 1,108 of DATAHG010000845.1, forward strand.
GAGACGCGGCGCTACTGGCGGCTCTCCTACGTCCCCAAGCGCTCGATCCGCGAGGCCGACGCCATCGAGGAGACCCGCTTCCGGATCCGCGAGGCGATCGAGAGCCACCTGATCTCGGACGTGCCGGTCGGCGCTTTCCTCTCGGGCGGCATGGATTCGAGCCTGGTGACCGCCATGATGGCGGAGATCGCCAAGGCGCGCGGGGAGAAGGTCCCCACCTTCGCCATCGGCGTCGAGGACAGCGAGTTCAACGAGCTGCCCTTCGCCCGCCAGGTCGCCGACCACTGCGGCACCGACCACCACGAGGAGGTCGTCTGGCCCGACATGGTGCAGCTCCTGCCGTCCATGGTCTACCACCTGGACGAGCCCTCCGACCCGATCGCCGCCTGCATGTACCACTCGGCGGCCCTCGCCGCCCGGCACGTCAAGGTGGTGCTGACCGGCGACGGCGGCGACGAGATCTTCGCCGGCTACGACCGCTACTTCGGCTTCCGCTGGATCCGCCTCTACGCCGCCCTGCCGGAAGCGGTGCGCCGCCACCTCTTCGGCCCCGCCCTCGCCGGCCTCCGCGACTCGGCCGGCTACAAGACGCTGACCCAGAAGGCGCGCTGGATGCACGAGCTGTCGTTCCATGAAGGCGGCCGGCGCTACGCCCAGGCCACCGCCTTCTTCCGCTTCGGCCAGGAGGGCAAGGGCGGGCTCTATACGCCGGCGATGGCGGCGCGGCTGGAGGGGATGGACCCGATGGAGTCGGTGGTCCGCGGCTTCGACGAGGCCATGGCCGGCGGCCAGCGGGGGGACGATCTCGACCGCATGCTGGCCGCCGACCTCGCCACCCGCTTCCCCGAGCACTCGCTGATGCTCACCGACCGCATGACGATGGCGCAGGGGCTGGAGGCGCGGCCGCCGCTCCTCGACCACCGCCTCGCCGAGCTGGTGGCGACATTGCCGGTCGATCTCAAGCTCCACGGCCGCACGCTCAAGTACCTGCTGCGCAAGATCTCGGGGAGCTATCTGCCCAAGTCGATCGTCGACCGGCCGAAGCAGGGGTTCATGTTCCCGCTCGGCTACTGGATGAAAGGCCCTCTGCTGCCGGTGGTGCGCCATCTGCTCGCCGAGTCGCGGCTCATCGAGGAGGGGATCTTCGAGCGCGCCACGGTGGACCGGCTGGTGCAGGAGCATCTGGAGAACTGCGCGGATCATCACGTGCGGCTGTGGATGATCCTCAACGTCGAGATCTGGTACCGCCTGTTCGTCCGCGGCGAGGCGATGGAGGACCTCTCGGGCCTCCTGCGCGAGCGCCTGACGGGCCGCACCTCTTCTTCCATGGGATCCGCCGCCTGATGAGGAGGCGCGGCCTGCTCGCTCTCCGCGCCGCGGTTTCCGCCGCCCTCATCGGCTGGCTGCTGCGGCGCACCGACTTCGCGGCGGTGGGCCACGCCTTCCGGGCGGCGGACCTGCGTTTCGTCGTCCTCGCCCTCCTCCTCATCCCGCTCGGCTATCTGACCAGCGTCAACCGCTGGCGGCTGCTGTTGCGCGCCCAGGGGGGCGACGCCCCCCTCTCCTTTCTCCTCCAGTCGCTGATGGTGGGGATCTTCTTCAACAACCTCCTGCCGTCGACGATCGGCGGCGACGCCATCCGCGCCTGGGACACCGCCCGCGCCGGGGTCGACCGCGCCACGGCGGTGGCGGTGGTCGTCGTCGACCGCTTCGTCGGCCTCCTCGCCCTCATGCTCTTCGCCGCGGTGGGCCTGCCGCTCTCCGGGCGGATCGCGGCGCACGTCCCCGAGCTGGCGGTCTGGGTGTGGGCGATCGCGGCGGGCGCCGGCGCTCCTCGCGCGGCTGGGGTCCCTCCTGCCGCGCCGCCTCGGCAGCCTGCCCGGCAAGGTCGCCGCCGCCCTCTTCGCCTTCCAGGGGCAGGGGAGTGTCCTGCTGCGCGCCTTCGCCTGGTCGCTCGCCCTCC
>DATAHG010000846.1:0-2809 GCA_036263295.1 Thermoanaerobaculia bacterium
GCGGGTGACCAGGCGCTCGTAGAGGTTGGTGCGCTGGCGCGGCTCGAACCCGGCGGAGCGGATCAGGTGCTCCATCTCGTCCTGGCTCATGCGGTAGGCGGTGCCCGCCGAGGCCACGACGTTCTCCTCGATCATGATCGACCCCATGTCGTCCGCGCCGAACTGGAGCGCCGCCTGGCCGATCTTCTTGCCCTGCGTCACCCAGCTCGTCTGGAAGTGGACGATGTTGTCGAAGAACAGCCGCGACACCGCGAGGGTCCGCAGGTACTCCTCGGCAAAGGTCTCCGGCACGTCCGGCATGTCGGTGTGCTCGTGCTGGAAGGTCCAGGAGATGAAGGCGGTAAAGCCACCGGTCTCGTCCTGGAGGTCGCGCACCCGCTGGAAGTGCTCGACCCGGGCCGTGAGCGGCTCGCCCATGCCGTACATCATCGTGGCCGAGGTGCGCAGGCCGTTGCGGTGGGCCTGCCGCATGATGTCGATCCACTCCTCGGCCGAGGCCTTCGGATAGGCCAGCACGTCTTTGCGAGTGACGTCGGACAGGATCTCGGCGCCGCCGCCCGGGATCGACATCAGCCCCGCCGCTTTCAAGCGCGCGATCACGTCGTAGAAGCTCATCCGCTCCTTGCGCGCGATGAACTTCACCTCCGGCGGCGAGAAGGCGTGCAGATGGATCGCCGGGTAGTTGGACCGCAGGTAGCGCAGCAGGTCCTCATAGTAGGAGAGCGGCAGGTCGGGGTGGACGCCGCCCTGCATGAGGATCCCGGTGCCGTTGAGCGCCAGCGTCTCCTCCACCTTGCGGCCGATCTCCTCGAAGGGCAGCAGGTACCCTTCCGGGTCGCCGGGCGGCCGGTAGAAGGCGCAGAACCGGCACTTGTAGACGCAGATGTTGGTGTAATTGATGTTGCGGTCGATGTTGTAGGTCGCGACCGCCGGATCGTTGAACCGGTTGCGCACCTCGCCGGCGGCGAGCCCCAGCTCGAGCAGATCCCCTTCCAGGAGAAGCGTGTGGGCGTCCCCCGCCGAGATCCGCCGGCCGGCGATGGCGTCGTCCAGGATATTCGAGAGAGGGCGTCCGGAGGGCTCTAGATTCATGGCACCTTGTACTCTACGGGAACAAGCTCCGCCCGGCAAGAACTGTCCCTGCCGCCGGACACCGGGTTCAATCCAGGAATTCAAGCGGCCGCGGCTCCAGGATGAGGCCGTGCTCGTGAGCCCGGCGGTAGTACTCCTCCAGCCCGGCGATCTCGTTCTCGCGCAGGAAGAACTTGAGGTTCTCGGTCAGGTAGGACCGCACCTCGCCGCTCTCCAGCCCGAGCTCCGCGGCCGCCTCCCGCACCAGGGTGTCGAGCGACGAGATCCCATAGCGCAGGCTGCTCTTGAAGTAGAACGGCAGGTCGGGGAACTCCACCTCGGGCCGCACCGCCCAGACCGCGAAAGTGAAGGGGAGCCCGGTCAGGGCGTTCCACTCCGCCGCGAGGTCGAGCACCCGGTAGCGTTCGCGGTCCACCTTGAGGGCCGGATCGCCGATCACCAGGGCCGCGTCGGCCTCCGACAGCATGCGCTCCGGGTCCGGCCTCTCGTGGAGGTATTCCGGGCTCAGGCCGTAGCGCTCCTTGAGGAGGATTCGCAACAGCGCCGCCGAGGTCCGGCTGTTGTGGTCGAGGGCCACCTTGCGGATCTCCTCGATCGGCACGCGCGAGATCATCAGGACGCTGCGCACCTCGTGATCCGAGGCCACGCAGAGGTCGGGCAGCACCCGCAGGCCAGGGATGCGCTGCACCTCGATCGACGGAATGAGGCCGATGTCGAGGTTGCCCTGGCCGAGCATCCGGGCCACCATGGACGGCGGATGGTAGCTCGGCGCGAACAGGTCGGCGTGATGCCCCTTCAGGAAACCCCAGGCGAGAGGCTTGCTGTTCAGGAAATTGACGATGCCGACGCGCAGCTTGGGCAAGGGCGGTTCGCCTACTTGGACATCGCGTTCAAGAAGTCCTGATTGGTCTTCGCCTTCGACAGCTTGTCCTGGAGCAGCTCCATGCTCTCCACCGTCGATAGCGGGTTGAGGACCTTGCGCAACACCCACACCCGGTGCAGCTCGCCTTCCGACATCAGCAGCTCTTCCTTGCGGGTGCCCGACTTGTTGATGTCGATGCCCGGGAAGACGCGCTTGTCGACCAGCTTGCGGTCGAGGTGGATCTCGCAGTTGCCGGTGCCCTTGAACTCTTCGAAGATGACGTCGTCCATGCGGCTGCCGGTGTCGACCAGGGCCGTCGCGATGATGGTGAGCGACCCACCCTCTTCGATGTTGCGGGCGGCGCCGAAGAAGCGCTTCGGACGGTGCAACGCGTTGGCGTCGATACCGCCGGAGAGCACCTTGCCCGAGGGCGGCTGGACCGTGTTGTAGGCGCGCGCCAGACGCGTGATCGAATCGAGCAGGATCACCACGTCCTTCTTGTGCTCGATCAGGCGCTTGGCCTTTTCGATCACCATCTCGGCGACCTGCACGTGCCGGGTGGCGGGCTCGTCGAAGGTGGACGACACCACCTCGCCCTGCACCGAGCGCTGCATGTCGGTGACCTCTTCCGGCCGCTCGTCGATCAGCAGAACGATCAGGATGACCTCCGGATGGTTCTTTTCGAGCGAGTGGGCGATCGACTGCAGCAGCATGGTCTTGCCGGTGCGCGGCGGCGCCACGATCAGGGCGCGCTGCCCCTTGCCCATCGGCGTCACCAGATCCATGACGCGCGACGACATGTCGCCGGGGACCTCGAGCTTCAACCGCTCCTGCGGATAGAGCGGCGTCAGGTTG
>DATAHG010000847.1:0-3333 GCA_036263295.1 Thermoanaerobaculia bacterium
AACGAGGACGTCGAGCAGGCGGGGGAGCCGGACGCCGTCGCCCGGTTCAAGCAGGCGATCCGGGAGGCGGACGGCCTCCTGATCGCCACTCCCGAGTACAACCACGGCGTGCCGGGCGTGACCAAGAACGCCATCGACTGGGCTTCGCGGCCGCCGCGGAAGGCCCCGCTCGACCACAAGCCGGTGGCGATCCTCGGCGCCTCGCCGGGCATCACCGGCACGGCGCGGGGGCAGAGCCAGCTCCGCCAGGCTTTCGAGTTCACCAACTCGTTTTGCATGCCGCAGCCGGAGATCCTGGTCTACAAGGCCCACGAGAAGTTCGACGCGGAGGGCCGACTGACCGACGAGAAGACGCGCGAGTTCCTGGGCAAGTTCCTCGAAGCTTTCGCGGAGTGGATCCGGCGGGTCCGGGACTGATCCGGGGAGACGATCCGAGGATGCCTTTCTGCCTGGACGAGATCCGCGACGCGTTGGCCCGCCATCAACCGCAAAGCCTGGAGAGGGCGCCCGACGTGCCCGAGGCGGCGGTGGCGCTGGTGCTGGCCGGCGCCGGGGAAAACCTTTCGATCTGTTTCATCCGCCGCGCCGAGCATCCGCTCGATCCGTGGTCCGGCCATATGGCCCTGCCCGGCGGCCGGGCATCTCCCGAGGATCCGTCCCCCCGCGTGGTGGCCGAGCGGGAGACGTTCGAGGAGGTCGGGTTGACCCTGATGGACGAGCACTGGCTCGGCGGGCTGTCGGACGTGCTGGTGCGCCTCGGGGGAGAGGAGGCGCGGCGGATGGTCCTCTCGCCGCACGTCTACTACGTGGGGGAGGAGCCGCCGCCGTTCGCGATCCACGAGGCGGAGGTGGCGGCGGCGTACTGGATCCCGCTCTCCTATCTGTGGGATCCGCGCAACGCCGATCACATGAAATGGGAGTGGAAGGGCGCCCGGCTGCTCTACCCGGCGATCCGCTTCCAGGATTCCTGCATCTGGGGGCTGACGTTTCGGGTGCTGACGCTGTTCTCGGATGTGCTGGCGACGCCTTTGCCGCATCTGGAGGAGATCCCCGGCCTGGGGCGGTAGGGATCTCCTCTCTCAGTCAACCTCAGTCGACCCCGATCAGGCCGCCGGGCGCAGCCGGTCCCGGCTCGGCAGCCGCCGCCGCACCGCCTCGACCATCCTGGTGGCGCCCTTGCGGCTGCGCAGGTCGTCGAAGATCGAGTAGAAGACCGGCGTCGCGAGCAGGGTGAGGAGCAGCGACAGGGTCTGGCCGCCGATGACCACGACCGCGATGGCGCGGCGCTCCTCGGCGCCCGGGCCGGTGCCCAGAGCGAGCGGCAGCATGCCGGCGACCAGGGCCAGGGTGGTCATGAGGATCGGCCGCAGCCGGTCCCGGTTGCCCTGGAGGATCGCGGCCGAGCGCTCCATCCCGGCCGCCCGCAGATTGTTCATGTGATCGATCTGCAGGATGGCGTTCTTCTTGACCACGCCGAACAGCACCAGCACGCCGAGAGCCGAGTAGAGGTTCAGGGTGTTGTTGGTGGCCCACAGCGAGATCAGCGCGAACGGCACGGAAAGCGGCAGCGACAGCAGGATGGTGAGCGGGTGCACCAGGCTTTCGAACTGCGACGCCAGGATCATGTACATGAAGATGATCGAAAGCGTCAGGGCCCAGATAAACTCTTTATAAGTCCGCTCGAGCTCGCGGGCGCGGCCGCCCACCGCGGTCGAATAGGCCGGCGGCAGGTTCATGTCCTGCACCGCCCCGCGCAGGGCCTCGATGCGGTCGGCGAGCGCGTAGCCCGGGGCCACGTTGGCGCGCAGCGAAACCTGGCGCTGGCGGTCCAGGCGGTCGACGCGCGAGGCGGTGGTCACCTCCTGGAGATGGACCAGGTTGTCCAGCCGCACCAGGCCGCCGCGGCTGCTCGGAACATAAAGCCGCAGGATCTCCTCGGGATCGTTGCGCATCCCTTCGGCGAGGCGCAGCTCCACGTCGTAGTCGTCGTTGACCGCCGGGTCGCGGAAGCGCGAGACCTCCTCGTCGCCGCCCACCATCAGGCGGAGAGCGGTCGAGATGTCCTCCACGTTCACTCCGAGGTCGGCGGCGCGGTTGCGGTCGACCTCGACGCGCAACTCGGGGCGGTCCAGCTTGAGCGTGGTGTCGGCGTCGACGATACCGCCGAGCTCCTTGGAGCGTTGCCGCAGCTCCTCGGCGTACTGGGCGAGGGAGTTGAGGTCCGGACCGCGCAACGAGAAATCGATTTCGAAGCCGCCGCCGCCGATGTTGAACGAGGACACGTTGCGCACCGAGGAGCGCAGGTCCTCATATTTCGAAAGCCGCTTGCGGGCCTCGGTCATGACGTCGCGCTGGCTGAAATTGCCGCGGAAGGCCGCGCCCGGATCGAGGTGGACGACACCCTTCAGGAAGCGCGGGATCGAAAACTTGCGCTCCTCGTGCGGCGCGATGCGGAGGAACACCTCGCCGCGGTTGACGCCGCCGAGGAAGCCGCTGCCCACCGAGGCGAGGACGGTCTGCACGCCGGGGATCGCGCGCAGATCGTTCTCGATCTTCTGCATCGAATCGTTCATCGCCGCGAGGCTGGTGCCTTCCCTGGCGTTGACGTTCACCTCGAACTCCGATTCGTCCACGTCGCCCGGGATGTATTCGACCTTCACCAGCTTGTAGATCGGGATCGAGGCGACCATGACGACCGCGCAGACCGCGGCCGCGGCGTAGCGGTGGCGCATGGTGGCGCGCAGGATGCGGCTGTAATGGTGATCGATCCAGCCGTAGAAACCGCGGCGCGACTTCGCGGTCGATTCGCCGTGCCCGCCGCCGTGGCCGGAGGCGGCGTCCTCGGCGCGCAGCAGCCGGGCGCTCATCATCGGCGTCAGGGTGAAGGAGACCAGCAGCGAGACGAGCACCGCCACCGCCGCGGTCAGGCCGAATTGATAGAGAAACCGGCCCGAGATGCTCGACATGAACGAGACCGGGACGAAGATGACCACCAGGCTGAAGGTGGTCGCGAGGACCGCCAGGCCGATGTCCGCGGTCGCCGCCTTGGCCGCCTCGAACGGCTTCATCTTCTTTTCTTCCACGAATCGGAAGATGTTTTCGAGCACGACGATGGCGTCGTCGATCACCACGCCGACCATTAACACCAGCGCCAGCATGGTGACGCTGTTCAGCGTGAAGTTAAGTGCACGCATCATGCCGAAGGTGGAAATGACCGAACATGGAATCGCAACGGCTGCGATCAACGTCGAGCGCCACGAGCGCATGAAAACCAAAACCACCAGGCTCGCGAGAATGCTGCCGAGCACTAAGTGTGTCTGAATTTCGTGAAGC
>DATAHG010000848.1:0-3294 GCA_036263295.1 Thermoanaerobaculia bacterium
AGATCGAGCTTTTCCCAGTCGGGAGCGGTGTTCGGCACGGCTGGAGGGCGGCTCAGAGGAGGCGCCAGGGGCGCTCGCTCAGGATTTCGAGGAAGGCATCCACGACCCGCGGATCGAACTGGCGGCCGCGCTCCCGGCGGAGCACCTCGACCGCGTTCTCGACCGGCAGCGCCTCGCGGTAGGGGCGGGTGGTGGTCATGGCGTCGAAGGTGTCGACCACCGCGATGATGCGGGACCCGAGGGGGATGTCCTCGCCGCTCAGACCCTGGGGATAGCCGGGCCGGTCACCGTGGCGCCTCCCGTCGTAGCGCTCCTGATGGGCGAGCACCAGGGGGGCGGTGTCCTGCAGGACGTCGAGCTTTTCGAGCAGCCGGGCGCCGATCTCCGGGTGGCGGCGCATGATTTCCATCTCGTCGGCGTCGAGCGGGCCGGCCTTGCGGAGCACCTCCTCCGGCACTCCCAGCTTGCCGACGTCGTGAAGCATGGCCGCGTAGTGGAGCCGCTCCAGCTCCTGCCCTTTCAGCCCCAGCCTCTCTCCCACCGACACGGCGTATTCGCTCACCCGCCGCAGATGCCCTTCGGTGTAGGCGTCCTTGGCCTCGACCGCGCCGGTCAGAGCCCGGGCCACCCGCAGGAGGTCGCGGCGCAGATAGCGGTTGGAATCGAGCAGCGCATCGCGCAGGCGGACCTGCTCCTCGCTGGAGGCGCCGACAAAGGCTCCGGCCAGGGCCAGGATCAGCAACTCGGCGTAGTCCGAGACCAGGGCCATCCCCGGACCGGGGACGCCGAAGCCCGTCACCATCCAGGACAGGCCGGTGAGGAAGCAGAAGCCGCTCGCCGACGCCGCCAGCAGCCCGCCGTGCAGCCCGAAGCGCAGGGCGGCCCAGAGGATCGGCACCAGGTAGAGCAGCAGGGTCCAGCCGCCGCCCGCGGGCAGCAGGCCCGCCAGGGGGACGGCGATCAGGGTCACGACGACCACCGCGGCGGCGCCGAGGAACAGCCCCGGCTCCGGCTTCCAGCGCGGCTTCGGGGGGGCCAGGATCAGGGTCTCTTCCCCGGTGATCGGCGCCGCCGAGGGACTCCGGCCGATGGGAACCAGACCGTGATCGACGACCTCGCCGGGGAGAGGCAGGATCCAGCGCCGGGCGAAGCGGTCCACCAGAATCAGGACCGGCGGCGCCAGGATCAGCACCGCCAGAAGGCTGGCGGCCCCGCCGGTCCACACCTCCGGAGCGGTCAGCCCGGGTCCGAGGAGGCCGAGAGCCAGGGCCGAGACCAGCCCGCCCAGGACGGCCGCGCCACAAAGCCAGAGATAGGAGCGCAGCCCCGGGATGCCGCGGCCGAGCCGGGGGACGGAACGAAAGATCAGCAGCGCCGCCATGCCCTGGGCGGAGAGCGCCACCGCCGCCACAAGGGCGGGGAGGAAAGCCCCGTGGAGCCCCCAGCCGGCGAGAATCTGGCCGGCCGCGGCTCCGAGGATGCCGGGCACCCCCAGGAGGAGGCCGGAGAGGAAAGAGATCGAGGGAGAGAGCGCCGCGGCCAGAGAGGGCGGAGGCCCCACCCTGGCCAGGGCCTCTCCCAGGAGACCCGCGGCGAGCCCCGTCGCGAACCGGACGCCCCGCCGGTCCCGGCCGAGCCACTCCGCCGCGCGCCGCGCCAGGGCGGCGGGGAGCGGAGTGACCGAAGCGGCGCGGGAGTCCGGGGTCAGGATGCTCATCCGGCGGCGGGGCTCCTCAACGACAACCCATCAGGGCTCGGTTCCTTTGAGGGGAGACCCCGTCACCAGCGTCGTGCCGGGGGGCTGTTGCACGGCTTCCGGCAGAACCTCGACCGCGGGCTCCCACCAGTCCGCCCCGGGGACGAACAGATCCCCCTCGTGAGCGCACGGCGAGGCGATGTGGTCGCGCCCGTACATCGGCTTGCCGGTATGGCGCCCGCGATGAAGCGGGTAGATCGTCCCGCAGACCTTGCAGAACTGGCCGACGGTCCGGCCCTGCCGGTCCTCGGAGATCTGGCTCCGCGGGATGGCGTGCGGCTGGCGGTAGACCATGGTTTCCTCCAGGCCGGCTCAGCGCGCCGCCTGCAGCTCGGCGCGGGAGAAGAAGAACGACAGCTCGATGGCGGCGTTCTCCGCGGAGTCGCTGCCGTGAATGGCGTTGGCCTCGATCGACGTGCCGAAGAGGTTGCGGATCGTCCCCGGCTCGGCCTTGGCGACGTCGGTCGCGCCCATGACCTTGCGCAGGTGGGCCACCGCGTTGTCCCGCTCCAGCGCCACCGGGATCACCGGGCCGCCGGTCATGAACTCCACCAGGCTGCCATAGAAGGGCCGCTCCTTGTGCACTTCGTAGAAGGCCTTGGCCTGCGTATCGGTCAGCCGCAGCATTTTCAGGCCGCGGAGGGTAAATCCTTCCTGCTGCAAGTGAGCAAGGATCTTGCCAGCGTTGCCCGCGGCCACGCTGTCCGGCTTCAGAATCGCGAGGGTCATCTCCATGAGGCTCTCTCTCCCATCGTACCCGGACGGACTTTGCCACCCGGGATGTCTTTTGTTGTCACAATTGCTCGGTACTGCTCAGTACTGCTCCCGTAAATGCTCAATACTGCTCCAGGACTTCCAGGTCTCCGTCGGCCCCTTCCACCCGGAAGACCGTCCCGACCACCTCGAAGGCCCCGCCGGGGCCCAGGAGGACGGCGGATCCGGCCGGAATGCCCAAACCCCATCGCACTCCGGCGGCGGCGAGCATCCGGCGCAGGCGCCGGTCGTGGCCGGGGTCGAAATTCGGCTCGACCACCCCGTCGGGCAACCAGCCGAAACCGGGGATCAGATCCCCGCGAAAAATACTGCGCGCCACCCGCCCCGCGCATTGCGACGCGGCGGCGATGGTGACCACCACCCCGCCGGTCGCCAGGCGCCCGGCCAGGGCATCGGCGGCCGGGGTCTCCCGGATCGCGTCCAGGAGGTGGTCCGGCACGCCGCCGCCGACATAGACCGCCGGGACCGCGGCGATTCGCTCCGAGTTGCGGCCGCGCCGGCCGTCGCGCGGACGGTAGATCGGCACCGTCTCGGTCTCCCGCCCGAACGCCTCGGCCAGGTAGGCCGCGAAGTGGCGGGGGTAGTCGTCCGAGCCCGCCGCGGCCGGCACGAAGCCGATCGGTCCCGGTCCGGTCTTTTCAAGCCAGGCCCGGTCGGCGTCGAGCGTCTCCCCGAAGGTGAACTCGCCGCCGCCAAGCAAGGCGAGCCAGCCCTGTCCGGGTAGACGCTCGGGCCCGGCCATGGCCTACCGGCCGAGCGCCTTC
>DATAHG010000849.1:0-10697 GCA_036263295.1 Thermoanaerobaculia bacterium
GGGCCCGGCAGTCCGGGCCCGGCTCTCCTTGAAGATTGACGTCAGCCTTTTTCTTGGAGGATCCATGCTCCGAGTGCTCTCTCTTCTGTCGCGCGTCCGCGGTCCCGCGGTGCTCGCGTTGACGGCTCTCCTCCTGCCCGCCACGGCGCGGGCGCAGACCTGCGCGCGGACGATCACGGCCGACGTGGTCGCGTTTGATCAGGTCTTTTTCTGGAACCGCCTCGGCGCGGTTCAGCCCCAGGGCATGATGTTCGCCCTGCGGCGCGACGTGGTGCCGATCAGCGGCTCCGCGCTCTCGGCCGGCAACGTCCGGCTGCGCGCCGACAAGCGCCCGCGCCCCATGGTGCTGCGCATGAATGTCGGCGACTGCCTTCGCATCAATTTTCAGAACCTGCTGAGCCCGACCCGGCGCGACGGCGACCAGCCCGCGACGCGGTGGGCTTCCATTCATGCCATCGGCATGCAGCTCACCTCCTCCAACCTCGACGGCGGCAGCTATGTCGGGGCGAATCCCAACGGACTGGTCGACGTCGGCGGATCGGCGGTCTACACCCTTTATGCGGAACGCGAGGGTGAGCACGTGCTGGTCAGCGGCGGCGCGCTCGCCGGCGGCGAGGGGGACGGTGGACAGGTCAACTCCGGCCTGTTCGGCGCGATCCTCGTCGAGCCTCCGGGGGCGCGCTGGTACCGCAGCCAGGTCACCCGCCAGGAGATCGATTACGCGACGACCGGCACCACCTCCCTCGGGCATCCGGTCCTCAATTATGAAGCGCTCTACCCGGCGGGCCATCCGAAGGCCGGCACGCCGGTTCTCAACATGCTGAACGGCACCGAGATCGTCCACACCGATCTCACCGCCGTAATCGCGGGATCGGCGCCGAACAGCGCCTCCGCGGCGGGCACGGCGGGCTGGTTCCCGGCTGGCACCTTCCCGGTCAACCAGAACGTCTACCCCCAACGCGAGCAGCCGTTCCGCGAGTACACGATCATTTATCACGACGAGATCGGGGCCGTGCAGGCCTTCCCGGAGTTCGAGCAACCGCAGCTCCAGTTCACCCTGCACAGCGGCCGCGACGCCTTCGCGATCAATTACGGCACCGGCGGCATCGGTGCCGAGGTGCTCGCCAACCGCTTCCGGGTCGGGCCGATGGCCAACTGCACCGAGTGCAAATATGAGGAGTTCTTCCTCAGCGCGTGGACGGTGGGCGATCCGGCCATGATCGTGGACCGTCCCGCCAACGTGCCGTGCGGCATTGAAAACTCCAATCCCAACAGCACGGGGCAAGACCCCAACTTCTCTCTCTACACCGACAATCTCCAGGCCGGCACGCCCTGCTCGCCCCTCACCGGCGCCAAGGCGACCAAGGCCTTCTTCCCCGACGACCCGTCGAACGTCTACCACGGGTATATGAACGATCACACCCGCTTCCGGGTGCTCCACGCCGGCACCAAAGAACACCACATCCACCACCTGCACGCCCATCAATGGCAGTACTCGGCCGACAGCGACAAATCGACGCTGTTGGACAGCCAGGCGATCGGACCCGGCGCCTCCTTTACGGCCGAGATCGCGCATCACGGCGGCGGCAACCTCAACCACACTCCGGGCGATGCGATCTTCCATTGCCATTTCTATCCGCACTTCGCGCAGGGCATGTGGAGCCTCTGGCGGGTCCATGACGTGTTCGAGCGCGGCACCGTGCTCGACGGGGCCGGGCGGCCCGTGGGCGGCGCCAACCGGGCTCTGCCGGACGGGGAGATCGCGAGCGGCACGCCGATCCCGGCGATCGTGCCGCTGCCGGGCCGGCCGATGGCCCCGATGCCAGGGGCGTCGGTCGCGATCGTGAACGGCCAGCCGCAAGTCAGCGGCGCCGGCAACCCCGGATATCCATTTTATGTTCCGGCCGTGGCCGGACACCGTCCGCCGCATCCGCCGCTCGACACCATGGACGACGGCGGCCTGCCGCGCCACCGGATCAACGGCGGCACCTTCACCGAAGCGCACACCCGTCTCGACTTCCACAAGGAGCTCCTGACCGCCAACGCCGAGGCGATTCCGGAATCCGGCACGACGATTGAGCAGCAGGCCATGGCCTTTCACGAGCAGGCGTTCCAGAACAGTTGCGAGCCGAACGGCCTGTGCAACCTTTCGACGCAGTTCGTGACCAACGGCCGGGCGCGCACCAATGGCGCCCCGTTCGCCGATCCCTGCACCCCGGCGACCGCCGCCTCGCCGCGCATCATCAAGGCGGCGGACATCGAGGACGACGTCAAGATCAACAAGGCCGGCTGGCACTTCCCGCAGCAGCGCTTCAGCGCCCTGTGGGAGGACGTCGACGACTATCTCGGCCTTTCGATCGCGGCGGGCGGCGCCACCAACAACGGCTCGCTCAAGCGGCCGCCCGAGCCGCTCTTCTTCCGCGCCAATAGCAACACCTGCATCAGCTTCTGGCTCACCAACCTGGTGCCCAAGGAGTACCAGCTCGACGACTTCCAGGTGCGTACGCCGACCGACATCGTCGGCCAGCACATCCACCTGGTGAAGTTCGACGTGACGGCTTCCGACGGCTCGGGAAATGGTTTCAACTACGAGGACGGCTCCTTCAGTCCCGGCGAGGTGGTGGAGCGGATCCGGGCCATCCGGGCCTTCAACGGCTGCGCCGCGACCGATGCGCGGGACGGCACGTTCACCTGCCCGGTGCCCAAGGTCCACCCCTTCTTCGGCTCCGGTCCGGACAAGAACGGCGACGGCCTCGGCGACTGGGTGGGAGCGCAGACCACCGTCCAGCGCTGGTTCGCCGATCAGACCAAAGACAACGCGGGCAACGACCGTACGGTCCGCACCGCGTTCACGCACGATCACTTCGGACCTTCCACCCACCAGCAGACCGGGCTCTATGCCGGCCTGGTGATCGAGCCGACCGGCTCCTCCTGGTACCACAACGAAACCGGCGCGCCGCTCGGCGGCCGGCATGACGGCGGCCCGACCACCTGGCAGGCCGTGATCAATCCACCCACTGAGCCGGACTACCGCGAGTTCCTCCTGGAGTTCGGTGACTTCCAACTCGCCTACGAGCCCGGCGGCAACGGCTTCCCGGATCCGGGCCGGGCGATCAATCCGCCAGGAAAGCAGCAGGTCGGCCTGCCCGATCTCCTGCGGCGTCCGCAGGCCTGCCCTGGCAGCGGCGCCGCGCCGCCGTGCCCGGAGCTGATCTCGGCCGACGATCCGGGGACCATGTCGGTCAACTATCGCAACGAGCCGCTCGCCCTGCGCGTGCGCGATCCATTCACCAACTCACAGGCCGCTGGAAAACCCGGCGATCTCTCTTACGCCTTCGCCTCGATCGCGCGGTCAGACACCTCGCTCAACAGCCAGCCGAGCTTCTATCAGCCGCTGACCAACGACCTCGACAACTATGACCCCTTCACGCCCATGATGCGGGCCTATGAGAACGACCGCGTCCAGGTGCGCGTGCTGGTCGGCGCGCATGAGGAAGGGCACGTCTTCAACATCCACGGCGTGAAATGGCTGTTCGAGCCGTCGGAGCCCAACTCCGGCTATCGCAACAGCCAGATGATGGGCATCTCGGAGCATTTCGAGTTCATCATCCCGCAGCTCATCAAGAACCCGAACGGCAACTTCTCCGACCGGCTGTGGTCGGCCGGCTCCTCGACCGACGACTTCTGGAATGGTCTCTGGGGCGTGCTCCGTTCGTACACCGGCTTGCGGCCCGACCTCTTCGCGCTGCCGGACAACTCGGACGGCCGCGGCCCGATCGATCCGACCGTGAGCGGCGCTTACGACTTCTCCTGCCCGAAGACGGCGCCGGTCCGCACCTTCGACGTCTCCGCCGTCACCGCGGCGGCCGCGCTGCCCAGCGGTAAGCTTTTCTACAACAACCGGACCGACGGCGCTTTCGGGCCGCTGTGGGATCCGACTTCGATCCTGTACGTCCGCTCGGGGGATCTCGACGTGACGGGCAAGCTCAAGCCGGCCCTCTCCATCCGGCCCGAGCCGCTGATCATCCGCGCGCTGGCGGGCGACTGCATCAAGCTCACGCTGCGCAACAAACTCCCCACCACTCTGACCGATCTCGACGGCTACAACACGCTGCCGATGATCGTGGAGAACTTCAACGCCAACGACGTGCGGCCTTCGAGCTACGTCGGACTGCATCCACAGCTCCTGCACTATGACGTCAGCCGCTTCGACGGCACCGCCGTCGGACGCAACAAGGACCAGCTCGTAGTCCCGGGTCAGTTCACGACCTACGAGTGGTACGCGGGCGACGTGCGGATCAACGAAGACACCACCATCACCGCGACGCCGATCGAGTTCGGTGCCACCAATCTGATTTCTTCCGACCGCATCGAGCATGCGAGCAAGGGAGCGATCGGGGCGCTGATCATCGAGCCGCAGAACGGCTTCATCTCGGAATACAACCCCAACCGGCGGGCCGAAGCGAACATCAACGGCGGCTCCGAAGGGGGCTTCCGAGAGTTCGTCATGATCTACCAGAACGACGTGAACATGCGCACCGATCAGTCGCTCAACCCCCTCTGCTTCCCGAGCGGTCCGACGCCGGGGACCGGCCAGGGCTGGCCGGTCGACAATCTCGCCTGCATCGAGGATCCGGAGGACTCGGGCCAGGATGCGATCAACTACACCACCGAGCCGCTGTGGAAGCGCATGCAGCACTCCCCCGCCACGCCGCTCACCGACACCGACGATTTCAGCGACTGGTGGGACGTGCTCTCCAACACCAAGGTGGGGGCCAACCCGCAGACGCCAATCTTCCAGGCCGTTCCGGGGCAGAAGGTGCGCTTCCGTATCCTGATGCCCGGCGGCCACTCCCGCAACATCGTCTTCGCGGTAGACGGCCACGTCTGGGACCGCGAGCCCTACATCCAGAATTCGACCCAGCAGGGCCGGAACAGCTTCTCGTTCTGGGAAGGGGCCCAGATGGGGCACGGTCCGACCAATCACTTCGACGTCCTCCTGCGCAACGGCGCCGGAGGGAAGTTCACGATCACCGGCGACTACCTGTTCCGCGATCAGGTTTCCCTCGGCCTCGACAATGGCCTGTGGGGGATCTTCCGGGTGCAGTAACGTCGAGAAATCCACCGGGGCGCGCGGTTGCGGCCGCGCGCCCCGGTTCTCCTGAGGATGGAAACAGCATGTCGCGATTTCGAAACGCTTTTGGTCTGGCCGCCGGGCTCGGCCTCGTGGTCCAGATGGCGGGAGCCGCCCCGGCACCGGCCGGTCCACAGAAATTTGTTCATGAAGGTCTGGCGGTCGAGCTCTCGATGGAGCGGCTCGATCAGAAGGACGGTCCGCTCCTGGAGGGAGAGGCAGCCCGGGTGACCCTGACCGTGAAGGATTCTCATTCCGGCACGCCGATCTCCCGGCTCTATCCCGGCGCCTGGATGGATCGGGCACAAGGGGGGGCGAGCACGGCGGACGACTGTCAAAAAAAGGTGCAATCTTTCATCGGCGGCTCCATTCTTTCCCGGCCGGAGCTCGACCTCAATACCTACTACGCTCTTTCGCTCAACGAGGATGCCACGATTTCCGTGGTCGATCCGCTCTTCGGCTACGGCAACAGCAAGCTGCTCACCATGGTCTTCTTGAAGAGCCCGGGAGAGGATTGGGCTCTCACCGGGGACGGCGACCGGCTGTTCGTGTCGATGCCCGATTCGAACCGGGTCGCCGTGGTGGAGAGCGACACCTGGAAGGTGGTGACCGAGGTCGAGACGCCAGCCCGGCCGCGGCGGGTGGGAATGCAACCGGACGGCCATTATCTCTGGGTGGCCTATGACGGCCCTGCTCCGGAAAGCCCTTCCGGGGTCGTGGCGATCGACACCAGCCGTCTCCGCAAGGTGGCTGACATCAAAACCGGCCGGGGCGGGCACGATCTCACTTTCAGCGACGACAGCCGCTTTGTGTTCGTCACCAACGAGGCGGATGGCAACGTTTCGGTGATCGACGTGGCACAGCTCTCCGAGACCCGCAAGGTCGTGGCCGGCCAGCGGCCGGTCTCGATCACCTGGTCGGCGCAATCGAAGGCGGCCTGGGTCAGCGCGCTCGACGGCACGATCTCGGCGATCGATCCGGCGAGCCCGGAGCCTCGCGCGCGCATCCAGGCCGAGCCCGGGCTCGGACAGATCCGTTTCGCGCCGGGGGGGCGGCTCGCCTTCGTGGTCAATCCCGGAAAGAATCAGGTCCACATCGTGGATGCCGCGAGCGGCCGGATCGCGCAGACCGCCGATGTCGAGGCGGAGCCGGACCAGATCGCGTTCAGCGACGAGCTCGCCTACATCCGCCATCGCGGCAGCGAGACGGTGCTGGTGGTCCCGCTCAAGACGGTGGGAGAGGCGGGCAAGGCGGTGCCACTGATCGATTTTCCCGGCGGGCAACACCCGCCCGGCCGGCTCCCCGTCGCGACTCCGGCCGCCGGCATCGTCCAGGCGCCCGGGGCTCCGGCGGTCCTGGTCGCCAATCCGGAGGACAAGGCGATCTATTACTACAAGGAGGGGATGGCCGCTCCCATGGGCCATTTCCAGAACTACGGCAAACAGCCGCGGGCCGTGCTGGTGGTAGACCGCAGCCTGCGCGAGGTCCGCCCCGGGGTCTACGAGACCACGGCCAAGATGACCACCGCCGGCGAGTACGAGCTCGCCCTGTTCCTCGACTCGCCGAGCCTCACGCACTGCTTCCCGGTGAAGCTGGCCGAGAACCCGCAGCTCGCCGCGGCCCGCAAGCCGGCGCTCACCATCGAGCCGGCCGTCGACAAGTCCACGATCGCCGTCGGCGAGGACGTGGCGGTCCGCTTCAAGATCTCCAGCCCCGACGGCGGCGCCGCGCGGACCGGGCTCAAGGACGTGCGCATCCTGACCTTCCTCTCGCCCGGCATCTGGCAGCAGCGGCAGTGGGCCTCCGAGATCGGCGGCGGCCTCTACGAAATCCATTTCAAACCGCCCGAGGCGGGGGTCTACTTCGTCTTCCTCGAGGTGGAGTCCGCCGGGATTCCGTTTCAGAAGTCCCCCTATCTCGTGCTGACCGCCGAGGCCGCGAAGATCCCGGCGGCCCAAGGAGGCTCGCGATGATGAAGAAAACTCTCCCTCTCCCGGCGCTGGCCGCGCTCTCCCTGCTGCTCTCGCTTCCCGCCAGAGCCCAGGACGGCCACGAGCACCACCATGCGATGGCCGCGGCGCCCGCCCCGGCGAAGCCCGAGGTCCAGGCGGTCGACGGCCTGAACGTTCCCGACGTCCCCGTGGTGGACCAGGACGGCAGGCCGCTCCATTTCTACTCCGACCTGGTCAAGGGGCGGGTGGTGGCGGTCAATTTCGTCTTCACGACCTGCACCACGATCTGCCCGCCGATGGGGGCCAACTTCGCGAAGCTCCAGAAGCTCCTCGGCGACCGCGCGGGCCGCGACGTGCACCTGATCTCCGTCTCGGTCGATCCGGCGACCGACACGCCCGAGCGCATGAAGGCCTGGAGCCAGAAGTTCGGCGCCGGTCCGGGCTGGACCCTGGTGACCGGCGACCGCGACGAGATCACCCGCCTGCTCAAGGCGCTCGGCGTCTATACGGCGAGCATCGCCGACCACTCTCCCCTCGTCCTGCTCGGCAACGACGCCCGCCACCGGTGGACCCGGGCCTACGGCCTGGCCGCGCCGGCCCGGATCGCCGAGCTGATCGATCAGATCGCCGCGCCTGGCGCGGAGAAGGAGTCCCGCCGATGAAGCTGCTGATCCTGTCCCTGGCCCTGGCCGCGTCCCTGCCGGCTCTCGCCGCGCCGCCGACCGCGCCGCCGGCCGCCGAGACCCCCGCCCGCAAGTACTTCGGCGACATCAAGCTGGTGAACCAGGATGGCCGGGAGATGCGCCTCTACACCGACCTGCTCGAGGGCAAGACGGTGATCATCAATCCCATGTTCACGGCCTGCACCGGCGCTTGCCCGGTGATGAGCGGCACCCTGGCGAAGATCCAGGAGCACCTCGGCGACCGCGTCGGCAAGGACGTGCGGCTGATCTCGATCTCCGTCGATCCCGTCCACGACACGCCGGCGAAGATGCGGGAGTACGCGACGCGCTTCCACGCCAAGCCCGGCTGGTACTTCCTCACCGGCTCGAAGGAGAACGTCGAGGCCGCCCTGCGCAAGCTCGGCCAGTGGGTGGACGAGCCCTCCAACCACCAGTCCCTGCTGCTCATCGGCAACGACCGGACCGGCCTCTGGAAGAAGGCTTTCGCCCTTTCCCCGGTCGAGCAGATCCTGCCGGTGGTCGACAGCGTGGTCGACGACAAGGGTGAAGGATGAGGGGGTGAGGGGAGCCCGC
Organism: Thermoanaerobaculia bacterium; assembly: GCA_036263295.1. Taxonomy (GTDB): domain Bacteria; phylum Acidobacteriota; class Thermoanaerobaculia; order Multivoradales; family UBA5704; genus DATAHG01. The sequence goes on from DATAHG010000849.1 coordinate 8,343, forward strand.
GCGCTCGCCGCCCTCCTCCTCTTCCTGCCGGTCCTCACGGCGGCGGCGCCGCCATCGCGGTCACCATCGCCATCGCCGCCGCCGGACCGGCAGCGCCTCGAGCGCGGACGGCGGATCTATCAGGAGGGGGTCAGCCCCGCGGGCAGCCCGATCGTCGCCGTGATGAGCGAGGGCGGGGTCGAGGTTCCCGCCTCGGCCGTGCCCTGCGCCGGCTGCCACGGCCGCGACGGCAAGGGGCGGCCCGAGGGGGGCGTCGCGCCGTCGGATCTCACCTGGACGGCCCTCACCCGCCCCTATGGCGTCACCCATCCCGGCGGGCGCAAGCATCCGCCCTACGACGTGAAGCTCCTCAAGCGGGCGATCTCGCTGGGCGTCGATCCGGCCGGCCACCCGCTGCACGTGGCCATGCCGCGCTTCCGCATGAGCCTCCAGGACATGGAGGATCTGGTCGCCTACCTCCGGCAGCTCGGCACCGGCGCCGACCCCGGGGTGAGCGACAGCGCCGTGCGGGTGGGCGTCGTGCTGCCGCCGGCCGGACGTCTGAGCGGGATGGGCGAGGCCGTCCGCGCCGCCGTCACGGCGCGGTTCGAGGCGGTGAACCGGGACGGCGGGATCTACGGCCGCCGCCTGGAGGCGCGCTTCTTCGCGGCGCCGCAGCCGGCCGACCAGCGGCGGAGCTGGACCGCCGACTTCCTCGACCGCGAGGAGATCTTCGCCGGGCTCGCCGGCTTCTTCGCGGGCGCGGACGCCGAGCTGGCCGCCCTCTTCGCGGAGAAGCGGGTGCCGATGGTGGGCCCGTTCACCGTCCACCCCCGCGAGGAGCTCCCCTTGAACCGCTACGTCTTCTATCTGCTGCCGGGGGTCGAGACGCAGGGGAAGGCCCTGGCCCGTTTCGCCGCCGCGTCGGGATGGCCGGCGCCGCAAACCGTGCGCACCGGCCCGGGGGCGGGTCCCTTCGACCTCAAGAGCCTGGCGGCGACCCGGGCCGATCCCGTCCTCTTCCTCGGTTCGGGCGCCGAGGCCCTGGCCTTCCTGCAGGCCGCCGACCGCCTCGGCTGGCATCCGCGCTTCCTGGCCACCGGCGCGGCCGCGGACGAATCCCTGTTCGCCGCGCCCGCCGCCTTCGCGGGCCGGATCTTCCTCGCCCTCCCCACCGCGCCAGCCGGCGCGGAAGCCGGCTCCGCCCAGGGATCGGCCCGCGCCGCCGCCGACGTGCTGATCGAGGGGTTGCGGCGCGCCGGCCGCGACCTCAGCCGGGAGAAGCTGGTGGACGAGCTCGAATCCCTCCGCGGCTTCGCCACCGGCTCCATCCCGCCCCTCACCTACGGCGCCGCCCGCCGCCTGGGCGCCCGCGGCGCCTACATCGTCCGCCTCGATCCGCGGGAGAAGCGATTCATCCCGGAAGGGAAGTGGATCGAGGTGGAGTAGGCGGCGCCTCCCGCCCGGGAGGAGAGCGATGGCGGGTTCGTTCGGTTGCGGCTGGCACCCTCTTCGGCTAGAGTATCGCTCCTAGCTTTAGCGAAAATTGTTTTCCGACGCTGACGTAGATTCAGGAAGGTCGGGCGCCCTGGCGCGGAGTTGCCGCGGATCGAAAGATCTCCGGGTGTTTACCACGTTTTCCTCCAGAAAGAGGACCAGCATGAAATCGAAGCTCGTGATCGCGGCATCGCTGATGATCGCCCTCCTGAGCGCGGCCAGCGCCGGCGCGCAGGCCAATGCCGCCAACTACTCCTTCAGCACGACGACGACCGGCTCGCTCACCAGCATGAGCAGCGGGACGACGCAGCTGCTGGCCGCGAACATCGACGACACCGCCTCGCCGGTGACGCTGCTGGGCTTCGATTTCTTCTTCATGGGCGTCCGCCAGGATCGCTTCAGCATCAATGAGAACGGCGTCCTGCGCTTCGCCGCCGGGGCCCAGGCCGGGAGCCCCTACAAGCCGCTCGCCCAGGCGGCGGTGCCGATCGTCACCGCCTACGGCGCCGACCAGCGCACTCACGCGGGCGACGGCAAGGTCCACTTCAAGGTCACCGGCGCGGCCCCCAACCGGGTGGCCACCATCGAATGGCTGAACAACCAGGCGGACTTCAACGCCGGTGGGACCGCGGGTCTCACCTATCAGGTCCGCCTCTCCGAGACCACGGGCTGCATCGAGTACGCCTACGGCTCGATGACGATGAGCGCGGCGGGAGCCGCGGACACCAACTCGCAGAACCCCAACATCGGTTTCTCGAGCAGCAACGCGGCGGGCACCGTCGGCTCGGTCACGGCGGCCCAGAGCGGCACGCCGGCGCCCACCTTCAACGGCGCCTCGGCCACCCCGGTGGCCAATCTGTACACCGCGGGAGCGATCTC